>CAXTFX010000011.1:0-4178 GCA_964243185.1 uncultured Chthoniobacterales bacterium | reverse complement strand
CCCAGCCCCGGGCCCTGGCCGGGGGGGCCGTCAGCGGGGGGGGGGCTGAGGGGGGGGCGGGGGGACGCGGACTGGGGGGGGGGCGGGGGGGGCCGGGTTTCAACGGTGCAGCCACAGGCGCAGCAGGGCGAGCAGGCCCTCGGTGTCCACGGGTTTGGCGATGTAATCGGAGCAGCCGGCTTCCAGGCACTTCTCCCGGTCGCCCTTCATGGCCTTGGCGGTGAGGGCGATGATGGGCAGGGAGGAGTGGACCGTCTGCTGGCGGATGCGGCGGGTGGCCTCGTAGCCGTCCATCTCCGGGAGCATGATGTCCATGAGAATGATGTCCACGTCCGGGCTGGCGGCGAGCTTGGCCAGGGCCTCCGGGCCGCTCTCGGCGGGGACGATGTCCATGCGGTAACGCTCCAGCAGGGAGGTCATGGCGAAGATGTTGCGGATGTCGTCGTCCACCAGCAGCACCTTCTTGCCGGCGAGCACGGCGTCGGGGTGGTGCAGGGCGTCGAGGATGCGGCGCTGGTGGTCGGGGAGCTTGGCGGCGTCGCGGTGCAGCCACAGGGCGGTCTGGTCGAACAGCCGCTCTGGGGAGCGCACGTCCTTGAAGATCACGGAGCGGGCCAAGCGGTGAAGGCGCCGTTCCTCCTCCGCGTCGAGGTCCTTGCCGGTGTAGATGATGATGGGCAGGTCGCGGTGGCGGGGCTGGTCCTTGATCTCCTCCACCAGGGCGTCCCCGGACATCCCGCCGCCGGGGAGCAGCAGGTCCACGACGAGGCAGTCGAACGTTTCCTGGCGCAGCAGGGACAGGGCCTCCTCGGCGCTGGCGACGGCGGTGGTTTTGACGCTGCCGTTGCCGATGAGCTCGGTGATGGCGTTGCGCTGGGTCTCGTCGTCCTCCACGACGAGGAGTTGCTTGACGGGGCGCTCGATGAAGCGGCGGATCTCCGCGAAGGCGCGCTGGAGGTCGTCCCGGCTGACGGGCTTGGTCAGGAAGCCGGCGGAGCCGAGCTTGAGGCCGCGCTCGGGCTCGTCGGACACCGAGATGATGTGCACGGGGATGTGCCGGGTGGCGAGGTCGCCCTTGAGCCGGTCCAGCACGCGCCAGCCGTCGAAGTCCGGCAGGGACAGGTCCAGGGTGATGGCGTCCGGCCGGAACTCGCGGGCCAGCGTCAGCCCGGCGTGGCCGTGGCCGGCGACGAGGCACTTGAAGCCGTGGGCGTGACCCATTTCCAGGAGGAACGGGGCGAAGTTCGGGTCGTCCTCGATGATGAGCAGCACGCGGTCGCCGGCCTGGATGCCGCCCCGGTCGTCGGGCACGGTGTTGAGGCTCTCGTCCCCGGCCGGGACGACGGGTTCGGGCGCGAGGGCGAGGCCGGGGTTAGCGGTGGGGCGCGGCGCGGGGTGCGCGGCGGGCGGGGGGATCGGCGCGGCGGGGGGCAGCGGCCGGTCCACGAGCGGCTCGACGGCCGGCGGCGGGAGGGCCACCGGGCGCGGGGAGGCGACGTAGGGCGGGGGCACGAGGACGCTGGCGCCGGACGCGGAGGCGGCGAGGGGCAGGAACAGGGTGAACGTGGACCCCTGGCCGGGGGCGCTGACGAGGGTGAGTTCCCCGCCGAGCAGGCGGGCGATCTCGCGGGAAATCGCCAGCCCGAGGCCGGTGCCGCCGTATTTGCGCGAGGTGGAGCCGTCGGCCTGTTGGAACGCCTCGAAGATGAGCCCCTGCTTCTCCGGGGCGATGCCGATGCCGGTGTCCGAGACGGAGAAGGCGATGACGCCGCCGACGGCCGCGGCGCGGTTCAGCCCGGCGTGGTCGGCGCTCCAACCGCCGGTCGCCGGGGCGGCGCGCAGGGCGACCCGGCCGCGCTCGGTGAACTTGAAGGCGTTGGACAACAGGTTCTTCAACACCTGGTCCAGGCGCTGGGAATCCGTCGGCACCGCGCCGGGCAGGCCGGGCAGGACCTCGATCTCGAAGCGGAGGTTCTTGGTCTGGGCGACGTGACGGAAGGTGCGCTCCATACTCTCGCGCACCTCGCGGAGCGGCACGTTACGCACGTCCACGGTGACGGTGCCGCTCTCGATCTTGGACAGGTCGAGGATGTCGTTGATGAGATGGAGGAGGTCCTTGCCGGAGCCGTGGATGGTCTTGGAGAACTCGACCTGGCGGGAGGTGAGGTTGCCGTCCGGGTTGCCGGCGAGCTGGTCGGCCAAGATGAGCAGGGAGTTCAGCGGCGTGCGTAGCTCGTGGGACATGTTCGCGAGGAACTCGCTCTTGTATTTGGAGGTCAGGGCGAGCTGCTTGGCCTTTTCTTCGAGCGCCTGGCGGGCCTGCTCGACCTCGCGGTTCTTGTTCTCCACCTCGGAGTTCTTGCGCTCGACCTCGGCGTTCTGGTCCACGAGCTGGCGGGCCTTCTGCTCGAGTTCCAGGTTGGTCTGCTGGAGCTCGCGCTGGCGGCTCTGGAGCTCGTTGGTGAGGGACTGCGACTGCTTGAGCAGGTCTTCCGTCAACCCGTTGGCCTCGATGGTGTTGAGCACGATGCCGATGGACTCCGTGAGCTGGTCCAGGAACGCCTGGTGCGTCTGGGAAAAGCGTTGGAACGAGGACAGTTCGATGACGGCCTTCACGGCGCCCTCGAAGACGACGGGCAGGACGATGATGTTCGCCGGGGCGGCCTCGCCGAGGCCGGAGGAGATGGGCGCGACGTAATCGCTGGGGACGTTGGTGAGCAGGATGCGCTGTTTTTCCAGCACCGCCTGACCGACCAACCCCTCGCCGGGGCGGAACTCGGTGGTGGCGTGCTTGCGCTCGCGGAAGGCGTAGGAGGCGAGCAGCTTGATGCGGGTGTTGTCGCCGTCCGCGCCGTTGGTATTGCCGCCGGGGCCGCTGGCGGCGGCGCCGTTCTGGACGAGGTAGAACACGCCCTGCTGGGCGGAGACGACGGGGGCGAGTTCGGACAGGATCATCTTGCCCACGGCCATCAGGTCGCGCTGGCCCTGGAGCATCCGGGTGAACTTGGCGAGGTTGGTCTTGAGCCAGTCCTGCTCGGAGTTCTTGAGGGTGGTGTCCTTGAGGTTGCGGATCATCTCGTTGACCGTGTCCTTCAGGCCGGCGACCTCGCCGCGGGCCTCCACGGTGACGGAGCGGGTGAGGTCGCCCTTGGTGACGGCGGTGGCGACGTCGGAGATGGCGCGGAGCTGGTTGGTGAGCGCGGCGGCGAGCTGGTTGACGTTGTCGTTCAGGTCGCGCCAGGTGCCGGCGGCGCCGGGGACGTTGGACTGGCCGCCCAGTTTGCCCTCGGTGCCGACCTCGCGGGCGACGGTGGTGACCTGGTCGGCAAACGTCGCCAGGGTATCAATCATGTTGTTGATGGTGTCGGCCAGTTCGGCGATCTCGCCCTTGGCCTCCACGAGCAGCTTGCGCTTGAGGTCGCCGTTGGCGACGGCGGTGACGACCTTGGCGACGCCGCGCACCTGGTTGGTCAGGTTGCCGGCCATGAAGTTGACGTTGTCGGTGAGGTCTTTCCACGTGCCGGAAACGCCGCGCACGTCCGCCTGACCGCCGAGCTTGCCTTCCGTGCCCACCTCGCGGGCCACGCGGGTCACCTCGGAGGCAAACGAGTTCAACTGGTCCACCATGATGTTGATGGTGTTCTTGAGCTCGAGGATTTCCCCCCGGGCGTCGGCGGTGATCTTCTTGGACAAGTCGCCGTTTGCCACCGCCGTCGTGACCTGGGCGATGTTGCGAACCTGGCCGGTGAGGTTGCCAGCCATCGAGTTGACGTTGTCGGTCAGGTCCTTCCACGTTCCCGCCACACCGCGCACGTCCGCCTGACCGCCGAGCTTGCCCTCGCTGCCGACCTCACGGGCCACGCGCGTGACCTCCGATGCGAACGAGTTCAACTGGTCCACCATCGTATTGATGGTGTTCTTCAACTCCAAAATCTCACCGCGCACGTCCACGGTGATCTTGCGGCTCAGGTTGCCCATCGCGACCGCCGTCGTGACCTCGGCTATGTTGCGGACCTGGTTGGTGAGGTTACCGGCCATGAAGTTGACCGAATCCGTCAGGTCCTTCCAGGTGCCGGCGACGCCGCGGACCTGAGCTTGCCCACCCAGTTTGCCCTCGGTGCCGACCTCGCGGGCCACCCTGGTCACCTCGGAGGCGAAGGACCCGAGCTGGTCCACCA
>CAXTFX010000010.1:0-26009 GCA_964243185.1 uncultured Chthoniobacterales bacterium | reverse complement strand
CACGGCGCCCGCGCGTGGCGGCTCGGGCTGGGGTTCGGCGTGGTCGCCGCGCTGGGGCAGGCGTTCGGGGCGGTCATCAGCCGGCGGGGGTTCGCGCTGGCGACCGCGGCCGGGGTCCGCGTGGACGGTGGGACGGCGGCGTATCAGCGCATCCTGGGGGGCCTGGCGGTGATGAGCCTGGGCTACGGCGTCCGCGCCCTACGGAACCGGGCGGGGCGCCACGCGGTGGCGTCCTCGGTCCCAACCGCGGCGGACCGCTGGCGGCGCGGGTGGCCCTGGGTGGTGGCGAACGCCCTGGCGGGGCCGACCCTCGGGGTGTCCTGCTACCAGTGGGCGCTGGCGACGACGCCCAGCGCGCTGGTCCTGCCCATCGTGGCGACCACGCCGCTGGCGGTCGTGCCGCTGGCGTATGTGTTTGAGGGGGAACGACCCGGCGCGCGTTCCCTCCTCGGCGGGGTGCTCGCCGTTGCGGGCGCCGCGGCCCTGGCGGCGTGGCGCTGACCCCGTTTACCCCAACGCTCCGGCGGCTTCTTCCCGGGGAACTTCCCGCGCGGAGGACCGCATGACCACGGCCGACGCCGGCGCGTGCGCCCCGCCGCGGTCCCGGGCGCGGCGGGCGACCTCGTCGCTCTCGCGCAACGCCGCCAGGGGGTCCTCCGGCAGCGCGCGGTCGCGGCGCCACGCCAGGAGCTCCGCTTCCACGTCGGCGTCGAAACCCGCGCGCAAGACCGTTTCCGCCCGGACGATGTCCATCTCCGCCTGCGCCGACCCGAGCGCGCCGCGGTCCACCCCGGCGGCTTTTAGCCACAGGCGTTGCAGGACGTCCACGGACTGGAGGGCGGCTTCCAGCTTGGGCTTGGGTCCGTCGGGGGCGGGGTCCAGCGCGAAGGCGACCGGGGCCGGCCCCTCGCCCGCGGCGGCGCGGCGGTGGAGGTCGTTGAACAATTCGTGAAAGATGCGGAACACCTGGTAGGGGTCCATGCTGCCCGGGGTCAAGCCGTCGTCGGCGTGGCGGCGGTCGTTGAGGTGGAACCCGCCGATCTGGCGCTCGTCGAGTAGGTTGGCAACGATCTGCTCGATGTTTTGACCGGGGAAGTGGTGGCCCAGGTCAATGAGCACCTTGGCCCGGCCGCCCGCGTGCTGGCAGTAGAGCAGCGCCAGGCCCCAGTCCGCGATGTCCGCGTGGTAGAACGAGGGCCGGAACGGCTTGTATTCGAGGAGCAGCAGCGCGTCCGGCAGGTTGGTCGTCAGGATGTCGTGAACCCGGCGCAACCCATCCTTGAGCCGACCCTTCCGGGCGAGGAAATCATCCTGGCCGGGGTAGTGGATGCCGTCGGGCAGGCACAGGGAAAGGGTGTCCGCGCCGATGACCGGCATCAGGTCCACGGCGCGCCGGCAGTGGGCGATGGCTGCCTCGCGGACCGCGGCGTCGGGCGAGGCGAGGGAGCCCCCGGCGAAGCGGGCTTCCCCGGCGAGGGTCGGGTGGACGGACCCGAACTTGATGCCCGCGATGCGCGCCTGCCCGGCCAGCTCCGCCGGGGGCGGGCCGTCGGCGGGGAAGTCCCCGGTGGCGGTCACGGCCAGGCGCGGGGTGCAGCCCACGAGCCGGTGCACCAAGGCGGCGTCGGAGATCGTTTCCCGCAGGTTGCGCGCGGCAGCCGGTTGGAAAACCCCGCCGGCGCGGGCGCTGGCGTCAACGAAACTTCGGGAGGGGAGTTCGATCTGGAACAGGTCGAGCGGATGGCGGTGCATGGCGGACCATACCCAATTTTCCGCGCCGCGGGAGAGGGAGAAGGCGCGCCGGGCCGCCGGCGGGCGCCCGCCCGCGTCACTCCCCGGCTCGTTCGATGGCGCGCAGCAGGTCGAGCGCGAGCTGGTTTTCCGGGTTGGCCGCCACCAGGGGGCGGGAAAGGCCGACAAATCCCCCGCGGCCGTTGGATCTTTGCCGGCCCGAAAGATTTCACCGAACCCGCAACGTCCTCGCCGCAGGGAAGCCGCGAATGCAATCCAGCCCGACGCGACCACCGAACGATTTCACCTTTCCCAACCCCATGCTCATCCGCCACCTCGCCACCCTCGCCGCCGTCGCCCTTCTCGCCGCCGGCTGCACCACCCCTTCAAACACCAACCCCGGCCCCGGCGCGGCTAACAACCGCGACGTGAACCGGCCCGCGGACGCCAACACCACGGCGCGCAACACTGGCGCCGCCTCCGGTCAGACCGTCAACAACGCCACGAACCGCACGAACTAAGTCGTCGTGCCAACGTCGCGCGGCGGCTCCGGTGGCGGTCTGTGACCGCCGGGCCTCGTGCGCCAGGGCGGCGCGCTGACCGACCGGCGGTCACAGACCGCCGCCATAACAGCCTCTGAACATACCGCGTTACACGCTCGCCGGTCGTTTCCCCATGCGTCGTCTTACCCTCCTCGGTCTCGCCTGCCTGGTCCTCCTCGGGCCGGGGGCGGTCGCGCGTCTGCGGGCGCAGGACCCCACCCGGACCCTGGCCAGCTACCGCGGGCGCAACCGCGTGCTGCTGGTTTTTGCCCGCTCCGGGCGGGACGCCACCTTCGTGTCCCAGCGCCAGCTCTGGGAGCGCGGGCGGGCGGGTTTCGCGGAGCGCGACCTGGTGACGTTGCCCGTCCTGGCCACCGCGCGCCGCTCCACGCCGTTGGCGGGGAAATACGGGGTGTTCCCGGACCGTTTTACCGTTGTGCTCGTCGGCAAGGACGGCAACGAGGCGTTCCGCTCCGAGCGGCCGGTGACGCCCGAAGACCTCTTTTCCCGCATTGACGCCATGCCGATGCGCCGAGTGGAAACGCGCGAACGGGCCGGCGCCGTGCCCGCCGGGCGCTAGGGGAAGGGGGCGGGTCCGCGCCCCGGGCGCGTTCCCCACGGTTTAGCCGACCGGCGGCGGACCTCGGGCCGAACGGATGGGGTATCATGACCGACCTCAATTCCAAACTCGACAGCACCCTCAACGTCCTCGGCAGCGGTCTGTCCGGCCTGGCCGTGGAATCGGCCCTCCACAGCATCGAGAATTGGGAGTCCGAGCTACAGGCGGCCGGCAAGCCGGAGCTCGTCAACATCGCCCGCGACCTGGCCGCCCTGCGCGCGCACCTAACCGGCAACCTCGACGGCCACGCCATCGGCCACCTTCTCCGGCGCCTCGGTGAGCAGACTACGACCGTGGCCGGGCAGGCGGAGGAGGGCGTCAACGTCAAGCTCCACCACCTCGGCGACCTGCTGGCCAGGGCCGGCACCATCTTGGCGCCGAACCCGTAACCCGGTAGCGGGTGGGGCCGCCGTCCGCCTTGCTCCCCGGTTGCCACCCCCCGGGTTCTCGTTTCTACTTTTTCCATGTCCAAAATCCGCACCCCCCTCCTCACCGCCACCCTGCTCGGCCTCGCCCTGTCCGCCGGCCACGCCGCGCCGAACAACGCCCCGGCCCCCATTGACCCGGCCAACCTGGACCCCAACACCCAGCCGGGCGTGGACTTCTACCGCTTCGCCGGCGGCGGTTGGCTCGACCGGAACCCCATCCCCGCCGAATACTCCCGCTGGGGCGCCTTCGAGCAGATGATCGAGCGCAACTACAGCATTCTCCACGGCATCCTGGACGAGTGCGCCGCCGACCCGACGCCCGCCCACGGCGTCCGCCAGAAGGTCGGCGACTTCTACGCCTCCGGCATGGACGAGGCCGCCGTGGACGCCGCCGGGATCAAGCCGCTCCAGCCCGAGTTCGACCGCGTCGCCGCGCTGAAGGACCGCGCGGAGCTGCCCGCCCTCGTCGCCCACCTGCACTCCCTCGGCCTCGGCGTGCTCTTCCAGTTCGAGGTGTTCGGGGACGAGAAAGACAGCCAGAACCAGATTTTCCAGACTCGCCAGGGCGGGCTCGGGTTGCCCGACCGCGACTACTACACGAAGGACGATGACCGCTCCAAGACGCTCCGCGCCCAATACGAGGAGCACGTCGCCAAGATGTTCGCCCTGCTCGGCGACGCCCCCGAGACCGCCGCGGCCAACGCCCGGACGGTCGCGGCCCTGGAAACGGAGTTAGCCCGGGCCAGCAAGACGCGCGTGGAGCTGCGCGACCCCGAGGGCAACTACCACAAGACGACGGTGGCCGACCTCGTCAAGAACGCGCCGGGATTCGATTGGAACGCCTACCTCGCCGCGCTCGGGGCGCGGGACCCGGGCGGCATTAACGTCGGCCAACCGGCGTTCTTCCAGCGCGTCGGCCAGCTCGCGGCGGAGCGGCCGGTGGAGGATTGGAAAACCTACCTGCGCTGGCACCTGTTGCGCGCCACCGCGCCGGACCTGTCGAAGCCGTTCGTGGACGAGAATTTCCGCTTCTACGGCAGCGTCCTGACCGGGACGAAGGAGAACCGCCCGCGCTGGAAGCGCATCCTGCGGGAAACCGACGCCGGGCTGGGCGAGGCGCTGGGCCAGCTCTACGTCGAGCGGAACTTCACCCCCGAGACCAAGGCCCGCGCCCTGGCGATGATCAACGACCTCCGGGGCGTCCTGCGCGACCGCCTGGCCAACCTGGACTGGATGGGGCCGGAAACCCGCGCCGCCGCGCTCAAAAAGTTGGAATCCTTCGGCGTGAAGATCGGCTACCCCGATAAGTTCGTCGACTACTCCGCCCTGGAGGTTTCCCGCCGGCCGCACGTCTTGAACGTGCTCGCGGCGAATAATTTCGAGACGCGCCGGACCTTGGCCAAGATCAACCAGCCGGTGGATAAAACCGAGTGGAACATGACCCCGCCGACCGTCAACGCCTACTACAACCCGGTCCGCAACGAGATCGTCTTCCCCGCCGGCATCCTCCAGCCGCCGTTCTTCGACCCCAACGCGGACGACGCCGTCAACTACGGCGGCATGGGTGCGGTCATCGGCCACGAGATGACCCACGGCTTCGACGACCAGGGCCGTCAATACGACGCGCAGGGCAACCTGAAAAACTGGTGGAGCGAGGACGACCTCAAACGCTTCCAGCAGCGCAGCGAGGCCATCGTCAAGCAATACGACGCCTACCAGCCCATCGAGGGCCAGCACGTCAACGGCTCGTTGACCCAGGGCGAGAACATCGCCGACCTCGGCGGCTCCAAGATCGCCTTC
Organism: uncultured Chthoniobacterales bacterium; assembly: GCA_964243185.1. Classification (GTDB taxonomy): domain Bacteria; phylum Verrucomicrobiota; class Verrucomicrobiia; order Chthoniobacterales; family SZAS-18; genus CAXTFX01. The sequence goes on along the minus strand of CAXTFX010000010.1, from coordinate 20,889 downwards.
GCCGCCCTGGAGCGCGCCCTGGACCGGCAGGGGCCGGACGCCAAAGAAAAGAAGATTGACGGCTTCACCCCGGCCCAACGCTTCTTCCTGGCCTGGGCGCAGGTCTGGCGCGGCAACATCCGCCCCGAGTCGCTCCGCCTGCGGCTGAACACCGACCCGCACTCCCCCGGCCAATACCGCTGCAACGGCCCGCTGGCGAACCTGCCCGAGTTCCAGGCCGCCTTCGGCATCCCCGACGGCAGCCCGATGCTGCGCCCGGCCAACGAGCGGGTGCAGATCTGGTGACGGAACCGTCGCGCGAAACCCGCTTGCCGCGAGGGCACCCGCGATGTCCCGCCGCGGGCGCCCCCCACGTCTTTATGAACCTGTCGTTCCCCCGTTCCCTGCTCTTTGCCGTGGTCGGCGTCGGCGTTCTCCTCCCCCCGTCCGTCCGCGCGGAGGATGCGTTGCCCAGACCCTTGACCCGGCGCGCGGCGCACGTCGTCATCGTCGTGTGGGACGGGATGCGCCCGGACTTCGTTTCGGCGGAACACACCCCGACGCTGGCCAAACTGGCCGCGGACGGCGTGTTCTTCGAGCGGCATCATTCCGTGTATCCCACCTCCACGGAGGTCAACGGGACGGTCCTGGCCACGGGCGTCTGGCCGGAGCGCAGCGGCATCATCGCCAACCGCGAATACCGCCCCGCGATTGACCCGCTCAAGAACGTGCCCACGGAGGTCCCCGAGGTGGTGGCGAAGGGTGACGAGGTGACGGGTGGGAAATTCGTCGCGGTGCCGACGTTGCCCGAGATGGTCCGCGCCACCGGCGGGCGGGTGGCGGTGGCTGCCACCAAGGGCGTCGGCCTGCTCTGGGACCGCGGGGAGCGGGCCGATGGCACCGTCACCGTCGCCCACGGCCACACCGTGCCCGCCGCCGCCCTGGCGGACCTGGAGGCCGCGCTCGGTGGCCCGTTTCCGGTTGACCCGCCGAAGTTCCCCAACTCAGCGCAGGATAACTGGACGACCCGGGCGTTGACGGAGGTCCTGTGGCGGGACGGGGTGCCCGCCCTGTCCGTCCTCTGGCTGTCGGACCCGGACTATTCCCAGCACGCCACCGCCCCCGGCGCGCCGACGGCCCTCGCGGCGTTGCGGGAGAACGCCGACGCCAACCTCGCCCGCGTGCTGGCCGCGCTGGAGGCGAAGGGCGTGCGCGGGAAGACCGACGTCGTGGTGGTGTCCGACCACGGGTTCTCGACCATCACCGAGTCCATCAACGTCGAGGAGCGGCTGACCAAGGCGGGCTTCGCCGTGCACTCCCAGCTCGCCGCCGCGCCGCTGCCGAAGGGGGAAATCATGTTCGTCGGCCTCGGCGGCACGATGTCGTTCTACGTCGGCGAGCGCGACGCCGCCACGCGCGACCGGCTGGTGCGCTTCCTCCAGGCAAGCACCTTCGCGGGCGTGATCTTCACCCGCGGCGCCGACGATGTGAAGGGCACGTTCCCGCTGACCCGGGTTCACCTCGAATCCCCGGACGCGCCCGACGTGATGGTCGCCCTGCGCTGGTCGGACGAGAAGAACGCCGCGGGCGTGGCCGGCACCATCTTGGGCGACCACAACCGCAAGGCGGGCAACGGCACGCACGCGACGTTGAGCCCCTACGATCTGCACAACCTCCTGGTGGCGGCCGGACCGGACTTCAAGCGGGGTTTCCGCAGCGCGACGCCCAGCGGCAACCTCGACGTGGTGCCGACCGTGGCCGCGCTCCTGGGCCTGAAGGCGGCGGACAAGCTGGACGGCCGGGTGTTGGCCGAAGCCCTGCTCGACGGCCCCGCCCCGCACGACCTCCTGCTCTTGCGGGAGGACGCCAGGGCCACGGCGGACGGCTGGCAGCAGCAGTTACAAACCGTCGGGGTGCACGGCGCCACCTATCTCGAACAGGGAAACGGCGGCCCGACGGCGCCCGCCAGGTAGGCCGGCTCACGCCGCGAAGCTCAGCCGCTCGTAAAGCTCCGCCAACGGCAACTCCATCTTCAACGCCGGCAGCGTCGCCACGGCGTCCCCGCCGCGGAAGTCCGCCATCTGCCATTCCCCGTCGGCGTCCCGCCAGTCCACGGCCACGGCCGCGCCGGCCTGCTCGATGCGGACGTAGGCCTGGAGGCCGGGGAGTTCGAGGTAGGCCATGCGCTTCTCGCGTTCGTCAATCATGCGGGTGGAGTCGGAGAGGATCTCGAACAGCGCCGCCGGCCGCTCCTTCCAGCGTTGGCCGGGCGAGTCCGTCGGGTCGCAGGAGATCATCGCGTCGGGGTAGTAGTAATAGGTTCCCCCCGGCCGGCGCAGGCGCAGTTGCATGTTGTCGCCAAAGGGCTGGCAAGTTTTCCCGCGCAGCCGCGAGTGGATCATCGCGTAGAGATTAATGGCGATGACGCCGTGCGCCTCGCTGGCGCCGGCCATGTCATAAACCATGCCGGCGAGATACTCGCGCTTTTCGAGGTTGAACGGCTCCGTGGCCAGATACTCCGCCACGCTCAGGGATGGGTTAACGACCGGCAGCGCGCTCATCCCGGCGAGTTTCCGCCCGCCCGCCCCGGCGTGCAAGGCCGCGCAAGGCCGGCCCGCCCGCCCCGCCCGTATCCTTTCCCCACACCCTATGGAATACCGCCGCCTCGGCCGCTCCGGCCTGCAAGTCTCCGCCCTGTCCTTCGGGGCCTGGGTCACCTTCGGTCAACAGATCGGCGACCAGACCGCCGCCGAGCTCATGCACGCCGCCTACGACGCGGGCGCGAACTTCTTCGACAACGCCGAGGCCTACGCCGACGGCCGCGCGGAGGTCGTCATGGGGCACGTCCTCAAAGCGAGCAACTGGCGCCGCTCCTCGTTCGTCGTTTCCTCGAAGGTGTTCTTCGGCGCCGAGGGCGACCAACCCAACGAGACGGGCCTGAGCCGCAAGCACGTCTTCGAGGCCTGCGACGCCGCCCTGCGCCGGCTCCAGGTGGATTACCTGGACCTGTATTTCTGTCACCGGCCCGACCCGAACACGCCGGTGGAGGAAACCGTGCGCGCGATGGGCGACCTCGTCCGCCAGGGCAAGGTCCTGTATTGGGGCACCTCGGAATGGAGCGCGGCGGGCATCCTCGAAGCCGCCGCGGCGGCCCGGGAGCTCGGCGTGGCCGGGCCGACGATGGAGCAGCCGCAATACAACCTGTTCGAGCGCCAGAAGGTGGAGCGGGAGTTCGTCCCGCTCTACGGGGACCTCGGCCTGGGCACGACGATCTGGTCCCCGCTGGCCAGCGGGCTGCTCACCGGCAAATACCTCTCGGGCGACCCCGGCAACACGCGCATCTCCCTGGAGAACTACGGCTGGTTGAAGGACTCGTTCACCAACGCCGAGGCCGAGCGCCGCCTGGGCATCGTCGCCCGGCTGGCGGATGTCGCCGGGGACCTGGGCACCAGCCTGCCGAAGCTCGCGCTGGCGTGGTGCCTCAAGAACCCGCACGTTTCCACGGTCATCACCGGCGCGTCGAAGGTCGAGCAGGTGCGCGAAAACATGGCCGCGCTGGAGGTGGTGCCGAAGCTGACGCCGGAGGTGATGACCCGGATCGAGGAGATCGCCGGCACGCGGCCGAGCTGAGACTTCGGGCCGGGTGGGGGTGACTCAGCTCCCCGCCAGCCCCCGCAATTCCGCGGTGAGGTGCGTGCGGTCTGCCACCGCCTGCACCAGCGGGCCGTGCTTGCCGAACTCGACGACGGAGACGCTCCCGACCGGGCAGCCGAGCCGGTAGCGGAACCGGCCCACGTCAACGCCCAGGAGCGTGGCGAGCAGGATGCGGATGGTCGCCTTGTGGGAAACGACCAGGACGTTGCCCGCGGGGTAGCGGCCCTTAATTTCCTCCACGACCCGCATCGCCCGGCCGGCGATGGTCACGGCCGACTCGCCGTCCGTGGGCGCGTTCCACGCCGGGTCGGCCGTCCAGCGCAGGTAGTCGTCGTGGTATTCCCTGGAAATCTGGTCCAGCGGCAAACCCTCCCAGGCGCCGTAGGCGATCTCCTTCAACTCCTCGCGCACCTGCGGCTCGACCCCCAGCGCGGCGCAGACCGGGGCGGCCGTCTGGCGGGTGCGCGTCAGGGGCGAGCAATACACCGCGGCCCAGGGGAGGGCCAGGGCGTAGGCGTCGGCGAAGCGCCGGGCCATCTCGTGCCCGTGCGCGGTCAGCTCGGGGTCCAGGCCGGCGCCGCAGAAGACGTTGTCGCGCGAGAACGGCGTCTGGCCGTGGCGCAGGAGGTAGAGGGTGAGGCTCATCGGGGGGATTGTGCCGGAGGAAACGATCCCGGATCAACCTCTAACTTCCTCCCGGGTCGCTCCGACGCGGCCGGCGGCCGACCAGGCTGGCGACGACGAGGATCAGCTCCTCGGGTTCCACCGGCTTGCCCAGGTGCCGCTGGAACCCCGCGGCCAGGGCGCGGCGGCGATCCTCGGCGCGCACGTAGGCCGTCACGGCGACGGCCGGGGTCGCCCCGCCCTCGTCGGCGGCCAGGGCGCGCACCTTGGCCATCAGCTCGTAACCGTCCTCGCCCGGCATCTCGATGTCGCTGATGAGCACGTCGGGTCGGCCGCGCTGCACCGCGGCCAGTCCCCGCGCGGCGTCGGGCGCCACGGTGACTAGGGCCCCCGCCCGGCCCAGGGCCGCCCGCAGCAGCGCCCGCGCGTCGGCGTCATCGTCCACGGCGACGACGCGCAGGCCCTCCAGGTCACGCGGGCGCGCGGTGGGCGGGGCGGGGCGATCCGGGTCAGGGTCGGCCGCCAGCACCTCGGCGCGGGCCGACCCGTGCATGATCGCCCGCGGCAGGGTCACGGTGAAGGTCGCCCCCCGGCCCGGCCCCTCGCTGGCGGCCTCGATCCGGCCGCCGTGCAGTTCCACGAGGTGACGCGCCAGCGCCAACCCCAGCCCCAGGCCGGCGTGGGAGCGCCGGGAGGAGCTGTCGGCCTGCCGGAAACGCTCGAAGACGTGCGGCAGGAACTCCGGTTCGATGCCCTGGCCCGTGTCCGAGACGGTGATCAGCGCCTCGGAGGCGCGGCGCACCAGGCGCACCTGCACGCGGCCGCCCTTGGTCGTGAACTTGACGGCGTTGGAGAGGAGGTTCCAGACGACCTGCTGGAGCCGGTCGGGGTCGCCGGAGACGGGGCCGGCGTGCGGGTCGAGCACGGCGTCCACGCGCACGCCGCGGCCGGCCGCCGCCGGCCGGGTCGCTTCCAGGGCGGCGCGCACGACGGCCTCCAGGTCCACCGCGCCGACGTCCAGGCGCAGTTTGCCGGAGGTGATGCGGCTGACGTCCAGCAGGTCCTCGATGAGCTGGACCTGGGCGCGGGTGTTGCGCTCGATGATCTCCACGGCCGTATGACGGGTGGCGACGTCCTCCGGGTCCACGCGCATCATCTGCGCCCAGCCCAGGATGGCGTTGAGGGGCGTTCGCAGCTCGTGGCTCAACGTGGCTAGGAACTCGTCCTTGAGCTGGTTGGCCTCCTCCGCCTCCTCCTGGGCGTGGCGGGCGGCGGCCTCTGCCTCCCGTTGCTCGTGCACGTCGGTGTTGGTGCCGAACCAGCGCGTGACCCGGCCGTCCGCGTCGCGGATGGGCACGGCCCGGGAGAGGAACCAGCGGTAGCGGCCGTCCGCCCCGCGCAGGGGAAACGTGTCCTCCCAGGGCTCGCCCCGCGCGACGTGATCGCGGAACTTCGCCGTGACGGGCGCGACGTGGTCGGGGTGGTGAACCCCCTGCCAGCCCCAGCCTCGCACCTCCTCCAGGGTGGTGCCGGTGTAGTCGAACCAACGCCGGTTATACCAGAAGATCGAGCCCGCCCCGTCCGCCGTCCAGGCGAGCTGGGTGATGTTGTCGGCCAGGGCGCGGAACCGCTCCTCGTTTTCCGCCAGCGCGCGGTTGGCGCGGGCCCGCTCGATGTAGGCCCAGGAGCGCTGGACCACGGCCTCGACCAGCTCCACCTCGGCCGTGGTCCACGCCCGCGGCCCGGTCTGGTGCACGGCCATCATCGCCGCGAGCCGGCCGGCCTTGAGCAACGGACAGCAGACGATGGCGCGAATGGCGATGGCCGCGAACATCTCCCGGCCCGCCCCCCCGGGCAGCTCCGCGTCCACGTCGGCGATGACCAGGGTGCGGCCCCCCCGCAGGGCGGCGGCGGTGCGCGGGCCGAAGCGGGAGAGCTGGTATCGGCCCACCGAGGAGGCGCACCCGGCGGTGTAATCGTGGCGGATGGCGAAGGCGTCTTCGTCCGCTTCCACCTCGGCGTAGGCGCAGCGGGACACCCGCAGGTGTTCGCCCAACTGTCGCGCCACCACGGCCATGACCTCGCCGGGGTCGAGCAGCTCGCGGGTGATCTCGTCCAGGGTGTTGAGGAACCGTAGCTCCCGGGTTAACTCCTCCAGCCGCCGCTCGCGCTCCGCGGCCTCCGTGACGGCCCGCTTGCGCTCGGTGATCTCCAGGGCCACCCCGTCAAAGCGCACGAGCTCCCCGGTGCGCTCGTCCTGGTAGCCGCGTCCGATGGCGTGCAGCCAGCGCACGGTCGGGGGGGCGCCCGACCCGTCCGCCGCGGGGATCACGACCCGGTATTCGTGGTTGTAGAGAGTGCCGTTACTCTCGGCGGCCTTGATGGCCTGGCGGGTGGGCTCGCGGTCGTCGGGGTGCAGGCAGGCGAGGAACTGCTCGAACGTGACCTCCGCGTCCGGGTCCAGGCCGAACAGGGCCTTGTGCTCCGCGCTCCAGAGCATGGTCCCCGTGGGCACCTGCCGGGAAAAGGCCGCCAGCCGGGCGCCCTCCAGGGCCACGCGGTGGCGCTGCTCGCTCCGGCGCAGCCGCTCCTCCACCTCCCGCTGGGCCGTCAGGTCGCGGGCGACTTTGACGAACCCGGTGAACGCCCCGCCCTCCTCCTCGCGCAGGGCGGTCGTCACGCCGCTGGCCCAGAAGCGGCTCCCGTCGCGGCGCGCGTGCCAGCGTTCGTCCGTGGCCCGGCCTTTCAGGTCAGCGGCGTCCATTTCCCGTTGGGGAACGCCCGCGGCCCGGTCCTCCGGGGTGAAGACCAGGTCTGCCGGTTGGCCGGCCACCTCGGGCGCGGACCAGCCAAACAGCGCCTCCGCCCCGGCGCTCCAAGTGGTGATGCACCCCGCCGGGTCCAGGGCGAGGACCGCGAAATCCCGCGCGCCGTCCAGGATCCGTTGCAGGTGCTCCCGGCTGGCCGGGGGCGGCGGGGGGGGGGCAGAGGGCATGGGGAAGCCGTCGCGTTAACCGGAGGATACGCCTCGGGCCCGGGGCGAGGGCGCGTGACCGGACGGAGAGAAGTGCCGCCGACGATGAATTTTTGCAAGGGTTCGGCTGCCGTGGCGCCTCCTTTTCCCAGGGACCCACCGCCGGCCGGCCCCCCGCCCTTGCGTCCGGGCCGGGGATGACCCGACACTCCCGCCCCCGACCATGACCGCCTTGACCACCGCCCAGGGGTTCACCCTCCGCCCCGCCGTCCCGGCCGACGCCGGGCTGATCCTCGCCCTCATCCGCGAGCTCGCCGCCTACGAGCGGCTGGCCCACGAGGTGGTCGCCACGGAGGACGCCCTGCGCGAGCAACTCTTTGGCCCCCGCCCGGCCGCGGAGGTGCTGCTGGCGACCGATGACGCCACGGGCGAGACGGCCGGTTTTGCCCTCCATTTCCAGAACTTCTCGACCTTCCTCGCCCAACCAGGGCTCTACCTGGAGGACCTGTTCGTGCGCCCCGCCTTCCGCCGGCGCGGGCTCGGTCGGCTCCTGCTCCGCACGCTCGGGCAGCTCGCGGTGACGCGGGGCTGCGGACGCTTCGAGTGGAGCGTCCTGGACTGGAACGCCGACGCCATCGCCTTCTACCGCTCCCTCGGCGCCGAACTCCTGGACGGCTGGACCACCTGCCGGGTCACCGGCCCCACGCTGGCGCGCCTGGGGGCGGCGGGGTAGGTGGGGCGGGTTATCCCCAACCCGCCGCCGTAGCGTGGTCGCGAACGCTGACCAGCGGCGGCTTAGGGACAAGCCGCCCTACACGCCACCAACTTCCGTCTCGTCCCCCAAGCGCCGGTCGGGCACGAGGTAATTCTGCACGTAATCCCGCACGGCCGCGGCCAGCGGCGTCAACGCCACCTGCGGGCAGGCGGCCCGGATCCGGGTGATGTCGGCGCGGGTGAAATACTGGTATTTGCCGCGTAGGGCCTCCGGCATGGGGATGAACTCGATCCGCGGCTCGCGCCCCAGGGCCGCAAACAGCGCCCCGGCCAGCGTCAGCCAAGTGTGGGCCTCACCGGAGCCGACGTTGTAGAGGCCGCCCGCGTCCGGGTTCTCCGCCAGGGCCAGGGTGAAGTTCACGGCGTCCTTCACGTAGAGGAAATCCCGCCGCTGCTCCCCGTCCCGGTAGTCGGGGTGGTGGCTCTGGAACAGCCGCACGGTTCCCGTCGCGACGATCTGCCCGTAGGCCTTGTGGACGAGCGAGCGCATGTCGCCCTTGTGGTCCTCGTTGGGGCCGAACACGTTGAAGTATTTCAGCCCGACGACGTCCGCCGGGGCAGGGGTGCGGCCCCCGAAGAGGTGCAGGTCGAAGAGCTGCTTCGAGTAGCCATACATGTTCAACGGGCGGAAGCGGTGCAGGTCCCCCGCGGTGTCGCTCATCCCCGCGGCGCCGTCGCCGTAAGTCGCCGCGCTCGAGGCGTAGAGGAAACGGGCCCCCGCCGCCCGCGCCCAGTCCGCCAACCGCCTGGAATACTGGTAGTTGTTGCGGACGAGGTAGGCTGCGTCCCGCTCCGTCGTCGCCGAGCAGGCGCCGAGGTGGAACACGACGGCAAATTTCGGGAGCGCCCCCGGGTCGTGACGCACCCGGTCCAGGAGTTCGTCGGCTTCGAGGTAATTATCGAAACGCAACGGCACGAGGTTCTTCCACTTCTCGTCCCGCCCGAGAAAATCGGCGATGGTGATGTCTGTAAAGCCGCGCCGGTTGAGCTCCCGGACCAGCGCGGACCCGATGAACCCGGCGCCGCCGGTCACGAGCAGCGGACCTGCGAGGATGGACGTGGCAGCCATTGGAAAAGGGGAGAAATCTCAGAGCCAGGGGGTGACGCCCGGCGGGTGCGCGACGAGCCCATGCTTGTGCAGCAGACGGCCGTATTCGGCCAGCCCGATTTTCTCCGCCGGCCCGAGGTCGTAGCGGATCATCTCCGTCAGGTAACGGGCCGGGAACCCGGGCGGGTAACGCCGCGTGGCCTCCGCCGCCGCGATGATCTCCGCGAGCCGCCGCCGACCGTCGTCGCGCCACGCGCGCAGGGTCTCGGCGACCAGCGGCGCGCGGGGCAGATCCCCCCGCAACAGCCAGGCGGCGAACACAAACGGCAGCCCCGTCGCCAGACGCCACTGCTCGCCGAGGTCGAAGTAGCGCAGTTCCCCCCCGTAGCGGGCGCGGTAGGCGATGGCCTGGTCGCCGATGAGCAGGTGCCCCTCGCGGGCGTCGGCCGGGGCGAACGGGGCGTCGGCCGCGGCCAGGTCCACGTATTCCGGGGTGAGTCCGTGAAATTCCCCCAGGAGCACGCGCAGGAGGTTCGCCGAGGTGCGCGAAGCCGCGTCCAGCCGCACCCGGCGCACGTCCGCCAGCCGGCCGCGGTGGGCGAGGAAAACGCTGCCGACGGTCCCGCGGCAGGCGATGGCCACGCCGTCCACGACCCGGTAGGTGCCGGGCGGCCGTTGGAAGAATTCAAAGACCGGCACCAGCCCGGCGTCGAGCTGGCCGGCCGCGAGGTCGTCGGCCAACCGCGCGGGGTGGGCGAACTGGACCCGCCCGTCGTGACCGTGGATGAGCGGGCGGGAGTTGAGGTAACGCACGCAGCCGACCCGCAGACCCGGCGGGAGGGGGAACTCGTCGGCGATCACGCGACGAGGGGCCGGGCGGCGGTCATAGGGTCAGACGTTAACCAACGCCGGCCGCGCGCCCAAGGCGGGCAGGGGGACGGTCCGGCTCGTCGGGGCGATCACCCGGTAGTGGGAATCCCGCTGGCGCGGCTCGCGCCCGGCCTCGCGGATGGTGCGCTCCAGGGTGGCGACGGTCTGCTCCTGCGGGGTTTTCGCCCCGGCCATGTGGAAGATTTTTTCCTCCATGATCGTCCCGTGCAGGTCGTCCGCGCCGTAGGCCAGCGCCGTCTGCGCCAGGGGCAGACCAGTGGCGATCCAGTAGGCGGTGAGGTGCGGCACGTTGTCCAGGTAGGCCCGGCAGACGGCGTAGTTGCACAGCTCCTCGAAGCCCGTCGCGGGCACGATTTCCTTCAGCTCGCGCGTCGTGCCCTCGGGGTGAAAGGCATAGGGGATAAACCCGGTGAACCCGCCGGTTTCGTCCTGCAACGCGCGCAGCCGCCGGAGGTGGTCCACGCGTTGAGCGTGCGTCTCGACGTGGCCAAACAGCATCGTGCAGGTGCTCCGGCCGCCCATGCGGTGCCAGGTCCGGTGCACCTCCAGCCACTCCTCGGCGGACTCCTTGCCCCGGCAGATCACGTCGCGCACGGCGGGATCAAAGATTTCCGCCCCGCCGCCGGTCAGCGACCCCAGACCCGCCTCGCGCAGCCGGGACAGGGTGTCCGCGATGGGGAGCTTGAAGATCCGCTTCGCCAGGTGGCGGATCTCAATGGCCGTGAACGCCTTGACGTGCAGCGCCGGGTCGAGGGCCCTTAACTCCCGCAGCAGCTCCAGATACCACTCGCCGGGGAGGGTCGGGTGCAGGCCGCCGACCATGTGGACCTCCGTGATGCCGTCCCCGAGCGCCCCGCGCACGGCGGCCACGATCTCCGGGATGCTCTTTTCCCAGGCGTGCGGGTCGCGCTTGCGGGCCGCGAAGGCGCAGAACTGGCAGGACAGGATGCAGACGTTGGAGTAATTAATGTAACGGTTGAGCAGGAAGGTCGCCACGTTGCCGTTGAGCCGCCGGCGGGTCACGTCCGCGATGGCCCCCAGGGCGTTCAGGTCGCGGCTGGCGTAGAGGGTTTCCGCGTCGGTCTCCGACAGGCGCTCGGCACGGAGCACCTTTTCGTAGATGGGTCGCAACACGGGCGGCAGCAGGGCAGGGATCATGGCCGGCGCGGGGAAGGCGGGCGGCGCGGGGCGCACCGCCTTGTGAAAAGTTTCACAAGGGGAACGTCCGTCCTCCCGGCCCCGGATGCAAGCCCCGCGGGACCCCGGCGGGACCCGCGGAAAAACTGAATGGGGCGGCCCCGGTTCGCGTCATAGTCCCTTCACCCGCCCCGGCGGGCTTTTTCCCGCCGCCGCGCTCCCCCTCGCGGCGGCGTCGCGCCCCCGTTCATGGAACCCCCGTCGTCCCCCGCCGACCCCGAGGACAACGCTCAGGACGTGGCGCTGATGCGCCGGACCGGGGCGGGGGACGAGGCGGCGTTCGCGGAGCTGGTGCAGCGCCACCAGACCCGCGTCATCGGCACGGTGGCGCGGATGCTCGGGGCCGACGCCGCGGGCGACGCGGAGGACGTCGCCCAGCAGGTGTTCGTCCGGGTGTGGAAGTCCGCCGCCCGCTACGAGCCGACGGCCAAGTTCACCACCTGGCTGTTTACCATCACGCGCAACCTCGTCTTCAACGAGCTGCGCCGGCGCAAGTCCCGGCCGACCTTCTCGCTGGACCACGCCGCGGACCCCGGCGGCGAGTCCGGCGCCCGCCCCCGGGAGGCCGTGGACCCCGCCGCGCCCTCGCCGGACGAAGGGATCCGCGAGGTGGAGGTCCAGCGGGCCATTGACGAGGCCATCGCGCAACTGCCCGAAACCCAGCGGCTGGCGCTGGTCCTGCGCCGTTACGAAGACCTGCCCTACGAGGAGATCGCCCGCGTGCTCGACCTGACCATCCCGGCGGTGAAGAGCCTGCTGTTCCGCGCCCGCAACGACCTGCGTGAGCGGCTGGCGTCGTTCCTGGAAGGGTAGCCCGTTGTTCGAATTGATCAGCCGTCCGACCAGGGGTGCTGGCGACCGCGGATCCCGTGAGCGAACCCCCGACGCGGACCCCCGCGGACTTGTTCCCCGCCTGATGGTATCAACCCGCCCCCGCCCCGTGGCGGCTGGGGCCGTGGGCGCCGCCCTACGCTCCGGGGCTGCCCCCCCACGACCAGCGCCAAGCGTTCGCCGCATTGAGCGCGCCGAAGAGCAGAACGGAGAGGGCGACGACGGCAAAGAGACCGCCCAGGCTCACGCCCAGGCGCGCCACCGCCAGCCAACCCAGGCCGGCAGCCACCAGCAGACGCACGCTGCCGGCCACGAAGGGGCCGCCCACCCGGCCGATGCCCTGGGCGGCGAAGTAGAGCAGGAGCCCCAGCCCGACGCACCCGTAGAAGGGTGCGACCGTCCGCAGGTAGAGGCTGCCCGCCGCCAGCACCGCGGGATCATGGCTGAAGAGTTCCAACCAACCGCGCGGGGCCAGGGCCGCGGCGAGGCCAACCACCTCCGCGAACCCGGCGCCGACCAGCGCCCCCGTCCAAGCGATACGCCGGGCGCGGGCGGGCTGGCCGGCACCCACGTTGGTGCCCACCATTGTGACCACCGCCGTGCCCAGGCCGAACAGCGGCGGGATGAGCAGCGCGCCCAGGCGTGCGGCCAACCCGTAGCCGGCCAGGGCGTCGGTGCCGAAGCGGCCCACGGCACCCGTCACCAGGATGACGGTGAGGTTGCCCTGCACCGTGCCCACCGCCGAGAGGGCGCCTACGCGCAGGATGTCGGCGAACAAACGCCCTTCCAACGGCGCCCAGCCCAGCCGCAGGCCCCCGCGGCCGGTCCGCAGGTAGGCCATCAACACCGTCAGCGAAGCTGCGTAGTAGAGCACCACCGCGACGCCCGCCCCGGCGACGCCCCATCGCGGCAGCGGCCCCAGGCCGAAGATGAGGGCCGGGGACAGGGGGATCAACACGACCGCGCCCCCCAGGATGACCAGGGCGGGCACCCGCACGTTGCCCGCCCCGCGCAGGGCGGCCGAGAGCAGGTTGACCCCCCAGATCAGCACCGCCCCCGCGAAGACCACCCCGGAGTAGCGCCGCGCCGCGTCGAGGCTTGCCCCGGAGCCCCCCCCAGGGCGCGGTAGAGCGCCGGGCCGCCCCAGAGCGCCCCGAGGCTGAAGAGCCCGCCGCAACCCAACGCCAGGACCAGCGCGTGGAGGACCAGGCGGTCGGCGTCGGCGGCCCGGTCGGCTCCCCGGGCGCGGGCCACCGCGGAGGCGACCCCGCCGCCCTCCCCACCGGCGGACATGGTCGTCATCAGCAGGAGCACGGGGAAGACCAGGGCCACGCCCGCGAGGGTATCGGTGCCCAGGAAGCTCATGAAGTAGGTTTCCGCGACGCTGACCAAGGTTTGGACGAGGAGCACGGCCACCGTGGGCAGGGCCAGGCGCAGCAGCGTCGGCAGCACGGGGCCGGCGAGCAGGGCCTGACGGCGCGCCGCCGCGGCGGCGCTGACTACCCATGCTTGGGACGGTGAAACCTTCGAGGGCCAGTCGGGTGGGGAGGGCAAAACGCCCACGGCGGGTGGCGACGTGGCCCGGGTGGTCGAAGTTCTTCCGTTGCCTGCCTCGTTGTCCGGGCCTGCCGTCCATCTCCCGACCCGGCGGCTCATGGCGCGGCGAGGGCGGTTTGCCGGATCGTCGTGATCTGGCGGTGGTGCAGGCGCATGTGGAAGGCTGCCAGGAAGTGCCACCCGGCCGCGTCCAGCGGCCCGAACCAGGGGTGCGCCAGCCGGAGCCGCGTGCGCAGGTTGCCCACCCCGGCGACGGCCCGCCCGAGCTGGTCGCAGGCGGCCTCGAACTCGCCGACGACCGCGCCGTCCACCTCCGCCCGGGGCTTCACGGTGGCCGTGCTTGCCACGAAGGTCGGCGCTTCCCCGCGCCCGAGCAGCCGGATGACCTCGGCGATCTGGGCGTTGACGATGCGCAGGTGGTCCACGGTCATGAACACCGACCAGTGGCGGCTGCTGTCCTCCAGGCCGGGGAGCCGGGCGATGAGCACGCGGCGGGCACCCTCCGTCGGGTCCACGCCGCGCGACAGGTGCAGGATGGCCGCCCGCTGTTGGGCGAACAGGGCCGTGGCGCTCTCCCGCGTGGCCCGCCACGCCTGCCAGCGGAAGAGCAGGCGGGCGACGAAGAGTTCCGGCGCGGGCAGCCCGGCACCGGGGGCCTGGAGTCGTGGGGGGAGCGCGGCGGGGGGATTCGACATGCTTGCACGTTTAAAGTAATTTAGTTGTTGAATGCAAGTGAAATTGCGGGCACCTTTGCCGCGATGGCTCCCGCCGCGACGCCAGACCAACCTGCGGACCCGCGCCGCTCCCCCTGCCCGGTCGCGTGCGCGCTGGACCTCTTCGGGGATCGCTGGACGCTGCTGGTCGTGCGCGACCTGCTGCTGGGTAAGGTGCGCTTCAAGGAGTTCGCGGCCTCCCCCGAGGGCATTCCGACCAACCTGTTGAGCGACCGGCTGTCGCGCCTGCTCCGGCACGGGGTAGTCGTGCAGGTCACCCCGGCGGACGGCTCCAAGCACCTCGCCTACCGTCTGACGGACAAGGGCGAGGCGCTCCGGCCCGTCCTGGCGGCCGTGCGGGACTGGGGGCTGGGCTGGGAGCGCGGCACCCGCGCGCTGCTGGGGGGTGGCTGAACCGGCTCACGTCCTCAGCCGGATGCGCGCCGGGGCTACGTCACAATGTTAGGCGTCTCCCTGCGGCCCATGTTAGCTTCCGTCTTCTAACTTTGCGTTGTCCCATGCGTCGTCCGAAGCCCACCGCCCCGCCCCCGCTGCTGCCGCCGGACCCGGACGTGGCAGCCTTTCTGCGTTACCTGGCGAGCGAGCGCCAAGCCTCGCCGCTGACGGTGATCGCCTACCGGCAGGCGTTGGACGGCTTCCGCCGGCTCAACCCGGGGTCCACGCCCTGGGCCGGGCACCCGACGGAGCGTTTCCGCGACCACCTGCTGGACCTCACCAAACGGGGATTCTCCCGCCCCTACCTGCGCCGGCGGTTCTCCGCCCTGCGCTCGTTCTACCGCTTCCTCGGGGAGCGCCACGGGCTGAAGGTCAACCCGCTCAAGGCCGTCAGCCTGCCCAAGGCCCCGCGCCGGCTGCCCCAGGTGCTCACGGCGGCGCAGGTGGACGCGCTCCTGGCCGCGCCCCTCGCCGTGCCGCGCGAACGGCAAGCCCCGGCGTGGATGGCGGCGCGGGACACCGCCATCCTGGAGCTGTTCTACTCCTGCGGCTTGCGCCTGGCGGAGCTGGCCGCCCTGGACGTGGCGGACCTGGATTCGGGGGAGGAAACGGTCCGGGTCCTCGGCAAGGGCCGCAAGGAGCGGCTCTGCCCCGTGGGCCGGCCCGCCCTCCAGGCCGTGTCCCGCTACCGGCGCGAGGCGGGGGTGACGGGCGGGCCGCTGTGGCTCTCCAAGCGGCGCACCCGGCTCTCCGCCCAGAACATCTGGCTGCTGTTCAAGCGCTACCTGCGTCACCTGGACCTCCCCGTGCCCCTGAGCCCGCACAAGCTGCGGCACTCCTTCGCCACGCACCTGCTCGACCGCGGGGCGGACCTGCGGAGCGTGCAGGAGCTCCTGGGGCACGAGAACCTGTCCACCACGCAGATTTACACCCACGTCTCCATCGAGCGGCTGCGCGAGGCTTACGGGCGGGCCCACCCGCGGGCCTGAGCGGGGGCGCCAACCCGAAACTTTCTGACCGCCATGACCGCGGCGAAGGCGGGAAGTCCCCCTCGCGGCGGGGGAAACGACGATTTGCGAAGAAAGTTGTTTGTGTTTCACGCCGCTCTCGGCAATACCACGCGCTGCGGGTGCGGTGCGACGGTCGCAAAGGGGCGGCCGGCGAGCAATGCACAGGCGATAACACCTTTCAACGGGAACCCACGGCCATGAAAAAAATCGAAGCAATCATCAAACCTTTCAAACTGGAAGAAGTGAAAGACGCCCTCGCCGAGCTCGGCATCGAGGGCATGACCGTCAGCGAGGTCAAAGGCTTCGGCCGGCAAAAGGGTCACACCGAAATCTACCGCGGCAGCGAATACACGGTGGACTTCCTGCCCAAGATCAAGGTGGAGGTCGTCCTCGCCGACAACCTTCTCGAAGAGGCCACCAGCGCCATCATCAAGGCCGCCAAGACCGGCAAGATCGGCGACGGCAAAGTCTTCGTTTACCACATCGAAGACGCCATCCGCATCCGCACCGAAGAAACCGGCGAGCGGGCGGTCTGACTGGATGCTGGATGGCTGAAGTTCGCTAACGGCGTCGCCTCGCGACTCTGGGTATCCAGCATCCAGCATCTTGCATCCAGCACCTTCAGTTCCCCTTCACCCCACCATCGCCGCCTGGGTCGGCGGCGCGTTCCCGGCGGGGTTCACGGAGGCGCAGCGTCTGTGCCTGCCGCACATCCTGGACGGTCGTTCCGTCCTGCTCCTTTCGCCGACGGGGAGCGGTAAGACGCTGGCGGGGTTCCTCGGCGTCATGGACGCCCTCCTGCGGGAGCGGGACGCCGGCACGCTCGGACGGCCGGGCATCCGCGCCCTCTACGTCTCGCCCCTGCGGGCGCTGACCTACGACATCCAGAAGAACCTGGAACGGCCCCTGCGCGAGATGGGCCTGCTCGCCGCGGCGGACGACCCGAAGGCCGGGGGCATCCGCCTGGGCCTGCGCACCGGCGACACGGACGCCCGGGAGCGCGCCCGCCTGCGCCGCCGCCCGCCGCACCTGCTGCTCACCACGCCGGAAAGCCTTGCCATCCTGCTCGCGCAGACCGCGTGGCACCCGACGCTGGCCGCGTGCCGGTTCGTGGTCGTGGACGAGCTGCACGCCCTGGCCGAGAACAAGCGCGGGGCGCACCTGAGCGTGTCCCTGGAGCGGCTGGAGCGGCTGCGGAAACCTCCGGCGTCCGGCCTCGTGCGCATCGGCCTTTCCGCCACCGTCGGTGACCCCGAAGCGGCCGCCCGGTTCCTCGTGGGCGGGGACCGGCCGTGCGCCCTCGCCGCCGTCGCGGGCCGGCGTCCACCCGAGTTGACGGTGTTCTCACCCGTGCGCGGGCAACCTTACGGCGGCCTCGGCGGCGGACGTCGGGCGGGGGAAATCCTCGGCGAAACCGCCCGCCGCGTCCGGGCCGGGCGCTCGACGGTGGTTTTTGCCAACGCCCGAGCCGGCGCGGAACGGTTCGGCCTCGCCCTGCGGGGCGCCCTGCCCGCCCTGGCGGACCAGATCGAAATCCACCACGGCTCGCTGGACCGCAGCGTGCGCCTGGAGGTGGAGGACCGGCTCAAGGACGGTGAGCTCCGCGCGGTGGTCTGCTCGACCAGCCTGGAGATGGGCGTGGACATCGGCGCGGTGGACCTCGTCGTGCTGCTGTCCCCGCCCAAGAGCGTGGCCCGCACGCTCCAGCGCGTCGGCCGCGCGGGGCACACGGTTGGTGCCGTCAGCCGGGGCGTGCTCATGGCGCGCGGCGTGGACGAGTTGCTGGAGGCCGCCGTGACGGCCCGGCTCGCGCGCGAGGGCCGGCTGGAACCCCTGCGCGTGCCCGCGAACCCGCTGGACGTGCTGGCCCAGCACCTCGTCGGCCTCGCGATGGCCGAGCCGGGCATCCCCGTGGCGGAGGCGCGCCGCGTCGTCGCCGGCGCGTTCCCGTTCCGGGAGCTGCCCGCGGATGAATTTCTCCGCGTCGTCGAGTTCCTCGAGGGCGGGGGCCGCTCCCTGGCCCGGCAATACGCGGAAACGTTCGGCAAGGTCGTCAGCCGCCCGGACCCGGACACCGGCGCGCCCGGCCTGTGGACGACGGGCCGGCGGACCGAGCGCGACTACCTCGTGAACGTGGGCACCATCGCCACCGAGGGCATGGTGGACGTCGTCCAGGTGACCCGCCGCCGGCGGCTCGGGTCCGTGGACGAGCGGTTCGTGCAGGGCCTCACGCGCGGGGACGTGTTCGTCCTCGGCGGCGACCGCCTGCGTTTCTTGGAAACCGATCCCGCCAGCGGGGCCGCGCGCGTGGAACCCGCCGCACCCGGCGAGCGGCCGACGGTGCCCGTCTGGTCCGCCGGGCGCCAGTCGCTCCCCCGCGGTCTGGCCGGGGAGATCGCCGCCGTCCGCGCGGAACTCGACGCGCAGCTCGACACCGGCGCGGGTGAAACCGCCGCGACGGCCTGGCTGGCCGCCCGGCTCGACCTTCCCCCGGAGAACGCGCGGGCCGTGGTCTGCCAGTTTCTCCTCCAGCGCCGGGTGTCCGCCGTGCCGCGGCCGGGCCGGATCGTGGTGGAAATCCTCCGGGAAACGGCCGGGGAGTTCGGCGGGCCGGACCCGCGTCGGGATCCGTCCCTCCGGCGCGGCCGGCGGGAGCGGGCCGGGCTGGCGCCGGTGGCGTTGTCGCACCACTTCGTCCACACCGGCCTGGGTCGGGCGGGAAACGACGCCTTGGCGCGCATCGCCGCGTGGCGGATCAACCAGTTGGCCGGCGGCAACGCCCTGGCGGCGGCGGACGACGGCGGGTTCCTGCTGACCCTGCGCCGGGAGCAGGAACTCCCCCCGGAACGCTGGCGCCGCAAGGTCCTCGCCCGTGCGGGCGCCGCCGAGGACCTGGCCCGGTCGTTGCGCGACAGCGAGCTGGTGCGCGGCCAGTTCCGCGCCGTGGCGCAAACCGGGTTGATGGTCCCGCGCCGGCTGCCGGGAGCGGAACGGCGCATCCGGCACCTGCGCTTCTCCGCCGAGGTGCTCTTCAAGGTCCTGGCCCAATACGAGCCCGACCACCCGCTGCTCACGGAAGCTTACCGGCAGGCCACCCACGGTTTCCTGGACACCGAGGGCGCCCTGGCGTTCCTCGACCGCCTTTCGGACCCGGCGGAGGATTGGGAGTGGCGCTTCGTGGAACTGCCCGCGGTGAGCCCGTTCGGTTTCCCGCTGTTCGCGAGCCGGATGAAGGAAAGCCTCACCCTGGAAGACCCGGACGCCGCCGTCGAGCGGCTCTACCGCGAGCTGGAAGCGCGGTGCCCGGAGGGGGATGTGGCGCTTCCGAGCGGTTGAACCTGAGTCGGCCCCATGACCGCGACGGGTTAGACCAAGCGGAGAACCTGCCTACTTCCTCCAGTTACCCATGTCGTCCGCCGTGTCGGCCACCCGGTCGGGACCTTTGGAATAAACGTCGTAACCCTCGGGGTTGTGCTTGCCCGGTTGCAGGTAAACGTAATCCTGTCCCCACGAATCTTTGGGCAACTCATCCAACAACTTGCGCCAGGTCGCCGGCTTCGGCTCGCCTTGGGGCGACGTGGTCAGCGCCTGCAACCCCTGCTCGGTCGTGGGCAGGAAGCCGTTCAAACCCTGGTAGGTGGCCAGCGCGGTCTTGAACGTCATCAGATCCGACTGGACCCGGGTTTCCTGACCTACGACCAGGTTGGGCAACAGGAACTTCACCCCGGCCCCGAGCAGCAGGATGATGATGGTCACCACGAGCATGATCTCCAACAGGGTGAAACCCCGCGCGGAGCGGGCACGGCGGGGGGCAGCGCGGAAATTCATCATCGGGAAGGCGAGGGGTTGAGGGCGGGGGAAACGACGTAGTCCAGTTTTTCCCAGGAGTATTTCAGTTGGAGGTCCACCGCACGCACGGCGCCGGCGGCGACATCGTTAGACAACTGGAGCAACAACCTGTTCACGCCCGGCCGCAGGGCCGCGGCGGGCAACAGGGCGCGCGCCCGCAGCCAACCCGTGTAACGGAAGCCCAGTGGACCCAGGGCCGGGCCGATGGACGCCGCCTCGCCCTGGTAGCCGGGATCATCCAGGTCGGGCAGTTGGAGGGCGGCGGGGCCGACGGCGCGGCCGTTGACGAAAACCTGGGGCGGGGCGTCCACCGGGGCGTCGGTCAGAATTTCAAAGGTGAGCAACGCGGTCAGGGGCGGGCGTTCCAACTCGAAGTCCAGCAGGAGCCCGCCCGGTTGTTGGCTGTTCGCGCCGGCGCCGACGAGCGAAACCGTGCCGGGTTGCAGGCCGGCCGTCAGGGTGCCGTAGCGGTAGGCATCGCCGGCCTGCCGCCCGGCGGCGGCGACCAGGCGCAGCTCGCGGGCCACCTCCGGCTCGCCCGGGGTGGCGACCGGGAAATCCGCCGGCTCCCGGGCCTCGCGGCGCTGGAGCCACTGGATCTGCGCGCCGCGGACGGCAAACTCGTCCGGCGCGGTGATCTCCAGGTAGTTCACCCCGGCCATCGGCACCGTCAGCACCTCGGAGGAGCCGAGCGCGCCCGGCAGGCCTTCGCCGAGCGGGCCGGAGTCGAGCAGGCGGTGGCCGAGCTCATCCCAGGCCGTAACCCTCGGCCGGGCAAGCTCGCCGGGGCCGTCCCGGAAGAAGAGGCGCAGGAGCAGGTCGTCGTCCGCGCCGACGCCGGCCGGTCGTCCGAGACGCAACCGGAGGGTCGCCGGCGGGTTCGGCCCGGCGGGGTTCGCCTCGCCGGGGATGGCGGGCAGGAAGTCCACGGCCTCCACCCACGCCGGCACGCTCTGCGCGGCGGCCCCGGGACCGGGCGGGCGCAGGTCCAGCTTCAGCAGCCGACCGCATTCTACTATCCGGGCCTGGCGCAGCGCCAATATTTCGAGCGGGAGGAGTTTTCCTGGGTTCCTGCGATCGAGGGCGAGACGGACGCGATTGCGGCCGAGCTGGAAGCAGTGCTCGGGGCGGGTGCCGAAGGCTTCGCGCCGTATATCCAGGCGCAGCCCGGTCGTCCGCGCTCGACCAACCCGCTGTTCGACGATCCCAAGTGGAGCGCGCTGTATCTCTGGCAGGCGGGCGCGCGCGGCGAGGAGAATGCCGCCCGCTTCCCTAGCGCTATGCGCGGGCTGGCGCTTGTTCCGCTGCCTGTCATCCCTTGTCTCGCACCTA
>CAXTFX010000009.1:0-26129 GCA_964243185.1 uncultured Chthoniobacterales bacterium | reverse complement strand
GCAACAGGCCGCCGATGGCGAGCGTGCAGCCGCTCTTGATGAGCACGTTGGCGTCCAGCGTGCGCGTGTCGATGATCGGGCTGCTCACTGACGCACCCGCGAAGTTGAACACCTGGTCACCCACGCGGTTGCTGATCTCGGGCTTCACGGAGAGCGTGATGAAGTCGTCCTTGTTGATGCTCGGCTTCACCACCAGCGTGTTGCCGTAGAGCTTGTCCTGGAAGCCGCCGAAGACCGCCGTAGCCGTCTGCTCGTTGAAGTTGAGCTGCGGCACGGGCTGGTTGCGCACGATCTTGATGGTGGCCTCTAGATTGTCAGCCGTGACGATGCGCGGGTTGGCAAGGAACTCCGCGTCGGCGTCCTCATTGAGCAGACGCAGGGTAGCGGAGAACTGCGGGATGGTCAGAATAGAAAGCTGACCACCGAGTGCGTTGCCAAAATTAGGCAAGCTGCCGCTACGAACGAAGTCGTTCAGAATCGGTATCCCGCTAGTGAAATTCTGGGTCAAAGTCTGGGGCTGCCCGCTGGGCACCAGGAGTGGAGCACCATTCGGACCGTAGTTGGGAATCACGCTCTGTGTCGCCGTCCCCGGATTCAGCACGGTTTGGGACGGCACCAGCGTTTGTGCGGTCGGGAAGGACGAACCAGCGCCGTATTGGAAGGTTTTCGCCGAGGCCGAGCTACCCACGGTGCCCGCCCAGTTGATGCCGTAGCTCTGGCGCGGGTTATTCGTGATTTCCACCAGTCGCGCTTCGATCATCACCTGCCGCGTGGGCCGGTCCACCTGTTTCAGGAAGGCACGGATGCGGTCAAGGTTGGACTTGGTTTCCTGGTAGAACACCGTGTTGGTGCGCTCATCAATCTGCGGCGGGACCTTGGAGGCCAACTGGCTGGTGAGCAGCGCGTTGACCTGGGAGGCGCGGGCGTAGGAAAACGTGTAGAAGTCCGCCTGCGTGGGCTCCGCGGCCCGTTCGGTGAGCGTCTTGATGTAGTAGATGCCGTCCACGTTGTTGAGGAACAGCCCCTTCGATTGACAGATGATCTCGATGGCGCGCAGGGCCGTCACGTCCTCCAGGCGCATGGAAACCGTGCCCTGGACCTGGTCGGAGACGACCACGTTGATCTTCGCCTGGCGGGCCAGGAGCCGGAGCACCTGCCCGACGTCGTCCCCCTGGAACTCGCGGGCCCGGGGACCTGCGGCGTTGACGCTGCCGGCGTCCGTCGGGACGGTGCCCGGGGCGCCGGGCGCGCCGGGAGTCACGCGGGGCGCGCCGTCAATGACGCTGCCGGGCGGGGCGATGGGCGCGGGCTCCAGCGGGCCGGGGGTGGGCTGCTCTGCGGCCGGCGGCACCGCGGGCACGCCGGGCGGCGGGGTCGTGGGCACCACGGGCGGGGCGGCCTGGGCCAGGAGCTGGTCCGGCGTGCCGGGCGCCTGGGCACGGAGGGCGGCGGTCGCGACCGGCCAGGACAGGACGGCCAGGAGCGCGGGAACGGCGAGGGTAAAACGGGTGGTAGGCATACGCGGTAGGCTGGTTAAGGGATGACAAGCCCCCTCCCAAGCACAAGCCGGACCACCGCCCGCGCCAGAAGCACGCTTCTGACAGGTTTTTCCGCGCGCCCGCGTTTGCCGTTCAGCCCAACGCCGTTTTCGCCGCCTGGATGAAGTCGCGCACGCGCGCGTGATCCTTGCGGCGCGGGTTCCCAGCGTCCTCGACCCCGCTGGCGACATCCACGGCGAACGGTCGCACCCGGCGCACCGCTGCCGCCACGTTCGCGGGGTCCAGCCCGCCGGAGAGAATGACCCGGAGCCCGGGGTGCCCCGCCACGAAACGCGCCGCCAGACCCCAGTCCAGGCGCTCGCCCGTGCCACCGTATGTCCCCGGCCGGCAGGCGTCCAGGAGCAACGTGCGGGTGCCCCAACGCTCGGCCCCCGCGAGGCTGGCCTCGTCCCGGACCCGCAGGGCCCGCGTCAGCGGCCCGCCGCGGGCGGCGACCGCCCGGCAGAACGCGGGGGTCTCGTCGCCGTGCAGTTGCACCGCGTCCACCAACCCCGTCTCGCGCCACCGCCCGGCCGCTTCCGGGGTTGGCGCGTTCACCAGCACGGCCACCCGGCTGACGAACGGGGCCAGGTCGCGCAGCCACTCCGGCTCGCCGTCGAGGAAGCGCGCAGACCGCGCGTAGAAGTTGAATCCCAGGGCGTCCGCCCCGAGCGCCACGGCCATCTCGGCGTCCGCCGGGTTGGTGACCCCACAGATTTTGACGCGCACCATCGGCGTGATTTTCTATAGCGCCCGGCGACGGGCGCCGACCCGGCCAGTTTCCGGCAGGAACGTTTCCACGTGGACGAGCAGGCGATCAATGGTGAAGGGCTTGGGCAGCAGCGCGCGCACGCCCGGCTCGCGCAGGAGCGCCCGCGCGCGGGCCTGCTCCCCGTGGCCGCTCATCAGGATCAGCGGCGGCGGGACGCGCGGCGGGTCCAAGGCGATCCCGTAAACCTTGGCGATCAAGTTGTAGAGCAGGGCGCCGTCCACCGTGGGCATGGAGAAATCGAAGAGGAACAGCCCATAACTTTTACGCAACGCCATCTCGAAGGCGTATTCCGCGCTCGGCGAGGTGTCCACGGCGCAATCCAGGAACGAGGTCAAGGTCTCGCGCACCAGCCGCAGGATGCCCACGTCATCGTCCACCACCAGGATTTGCTTGTTCGCCGGCCTCGCCTCCATCGTTGTGCCTTCCCGGAACGATATTCCGCCCGGCTGCTCCGTAGCGCCCGAGGCCAACCGGGTCAATCTTTTCCGCGATGCCACCACCCGACCTTTATCCCGAACTCGCTGCCGCCCTGCGCGAACGTCTCGCCGTCATCGCCGACCACGCCTTCCGCGACCGCGATCCGCAGGCGCACCTCGCCTGTTTGCAAGCGGTCTCCGAGCGGTTGGAAGCGCTCGCGGCCGGGGTGCCGCGTGGGGCGGACGCGCAGTTCCGCCATTACCTGGAGCGTCGCAGCTACGACAAGGCGCTGGCGTGGCTGGAGATGCCTTGACTTGGCACGCCTCCGCCGGGCCGGCAGACGAGGCGCTTCACCGCCAATAACACGGCGAGCCCGGACACGACGAAGGGCGTTGCACGCTTGGTGCAACGCCCTTTTCGGGATCGCGGAAAACCCGGCGTTAGCGCGAATAAAACTCGACGATGAGTTGCTCGTTGACCACCGGGGCGATTTCCTCCCGCGAGGGCACGCGGGCGATCTGCCCGGTGAAACTATCACGGTTCACGCTCAACCAATCCGGCACGGGCACGATCTGGGTCAACTGCATGTGACGCAGCGCGAGCTGACGGCTCTTCGGGGTGTCGCGCACCTCGACGTGGTCGCCGGGCTTGACGCCGTAGGAGGAAATGTTCACCGTCCGCCCGTTCACCGCGACGTGGCCGTGGGAAACCAACTGGCGGGACGCCCGCCGGGTGTTGGCGAAGCCCAGACGGAAGACGACGTTGTCGAGCCTCGTTTCGAGCAATTGGAGCAGTTGTTCACCCGTGACGCCGCGCTTGGCGAGGGCCGTCTCGAAGTAGCGGCGAAACTGGCGCTCCATCAGCCCGTATTGGTGACGGAGTTTCTGCTTCTCCGCCAAGGCGACGGCGAATTCCGACTGCTTGCGCCGGGAGCCTTTCGGACCGTGCTGGCCGGGCGGGTAGTTCTTGCGTTCGAGCGCCTTGGAGGGGCCAAACAGGGCGACGCCGTAGCGGCGGGCGATTTTGGTCGTGGGACCGGAGTAACGAGCCATGAAGATTGAGGTCTAAATTCTGCGATGTTCCCGCTCAGACGCGCCGCTGCTTGGGCGGGCGGCAGCCGTTGTGCGGGACGGGGGTGACATCCCGGATGGTAGAAACCTCCAGGCCGATGGCCTGGCAGGCGCGCACCGCCGATTCGCGGCCGGCGCCCGGACCTTTGACGCGAACCTCGACCTCGCGTAGGCCGTGACCCATCGCCTGACGGCAGGCATCCTGCGCGGCCATCTGGGCGGCGTAGGCGGTGCTCTTGCGGGAGCCTTTGAAGCCGACCTTGCCCGCGCTGGACCAGCCGATGACGTTGCCAGCCGGATCGGTCACGGTCACGGCGGTGTTGTTGAAGGTCGAATAAACGTGGACGACGCCGAACACGATGTTTTTGCTGCCCTTTGCTTTAACGATCTTGGGCTTCTCGACGTCGTTGGGGTCGAGCGAGAAATTCTCCTTCGGGGCCTCGGTGGCGGCTGGGGTATTGGCACCGCCTTTGGCGCCCGCCTTGCCGGCAGGCTTGACCTTGGGCGCCGGGGCCGTTGACGGCGCGGCGGGATCGGCGGCAGCCGCGGGGGCCGGGGTTGCTCTCAATTCGGCGGCGGGCGTTTCGGCGCCGGCGGCGGCCGTCGGGACGGGGTCTTGGTCTGCCATGATGGTGCTTGCGGGAAAAAGGTTTCGGAATGGGGACTACTTGCCGCCCTTCGCGTCCTTGCTGCGCTGGACGCCAACGGTCTTACGGGGCCCCTTGCGGGTGCGGGCGTTGGTGGAGGTGCGCTGGCCGCGGACCGGCAGACTGCGGCGGTGACGGATCCCGCGGTAGCAGTTGATGGCCTGGAGGCGCTTGAGGTTAGCCTGGAACTCGCGGCGCAAGTCGCCTTCCACCGGCAGCTTGGATGCCGTGATCGCGCCGATGATGTCGTTGATCTGCTGCGGCGTCAGGTTCTTGGCCCGGATGTTCGGGTCCACGTTGGCCTGCTCGAGGATGCGTCTGGTCGTGCTCGGGCCGAGACCGTAAATGTAAGGCAGCGAGGCTTCGATGCGCTTTTCGCCGGGAATATCAACGCCAAGGAGTCGGGGCATAAAAAAAGTGGGAAGTAGGAAGTGGGAACTTGGAAGTGAGAATGGGGAGGGAGCGGGAACCGGGCGTTGGGTGGCAGCTTCCGCCCTCCCACCTCCCGCTTCCCACTTCGGATCAGCCTTGCCGTTGCTTGTGGCGGGGATTTTCGCAGATCACGCGCACCACGTTCTTGCGTTTGACCACCTTGCACTTTTCACAAAGCCGTTTCACCGACGCACGCACTTTCATAATTCGTTCAGTTTGTAAGGTTAACTCACCGATGGCGGAAGGTGATCCGGCCTTTGGTCAAATCGTAGGGTGACATCTCTAACATAACTTTGTCGCCTGGCAAGATGCGGATGAAGTGCAGCCGCATTTTTCCTGCGACGTGGGCCATCGCCCGCTGCCCGTTGGATAGCTCCACCCGGAACATGGTGTTCGGGAGCAGTTCGGTGACGGTGCCCTCTATCTGGATAACGTCCTTGCGCGCCATGTCAGGATTTCGGGCTCCCCGCTGGTGATGAGAACGGTGTGCTCGAAATGGGCGGAAGGCAGGCCGTCGGCGGTGACCACCGTCCACTTATCGCCGAGAACCTTCACGGTTGCCTTGCCCATGTTCACCATCGGCTCGATGGCCAAGGTCATGCCGGCCTTGAGCTTGGGGTTGGCCCCGGACCGGTAGTTGGGCACCTGGGGCTCCTCGTGGAGCTTGCGACCGACGCCGTGGCCGACGAACTCGCGCACCACGCTATAGCCGTTGGCAACGACGTAGGACTCAATGGCCCCGGAAACATCGTGCAGCCGCCGACCTTCCCGGGCGAGCGGGATGCAGCGTTCGAGGGCTTCTTCCGTGACGTAGAGCAACTTTGCCCACCCCGGTTCAACGATGCCTACGGGCACCGTCTTCGCCGTGTCGCCGACCCAACCGTTTTTGAATACGCCCACGTCGAGTTTGATGATGTCGCCGTATTGGATGCGGCGCCGCCCCCCGAAGCCGTGGACTACTTCCTCGTTGACGGAGATGCAGATGTTGCCGGGAAAGCTGCCACGGTAGCCTAGGAAAGCACTGGTGCAGCCGGCCGCCTTGATGAGTTCGGCCGCGTGCGCGTCCACCTCCGCCGTGGTCAGGCCAGGGCGGATGAAATCGCCGATCTGGTCGAGGATCTCGCTGGCCGTCCGACAAGCGGCGCGCATTTTCTCCACCTCGCGGGGCGTCTTGACCGGGATCATGGCCGCGATAGGGGGGTGGCGGTCTCCCCCCGCCCTTCCAAGGCCTCGAGCACACGCGCGAACACCGTCTCCACGGTGCCTTCCCCCGGCACGCGCCGGAGCAGGCCGCGGGCTTCGTAGAACGGCAGCAACGGCGCGGTCTTGTCCTCGTATTCCGCCATCCGCACGGCAAGTGCCTCGGCGTTGTCGTCCTTGCGACGCTCCAAGGCGCCGCCGCACGCCGGGCAGGCGACCGTGGCGTCCCCCACGTCAGTGCCAAGCCGGAACGAGTGTCCGCAACGCTCGCAGACCAAGCGGTGTTTCACGCGGTCCACCGTGATTTCGGACGAGACTTGCAACAGGAGCGCAGCCGTTAACGGCAACCCGCGGCGTGCCAGCATTTCCTCCAGCGCCGCCGCCTGCCCGAGCGTGCGTGGCGAGCCGTCAAGGATGAAACCGCGGGTTGTGGCCGTGGGCGTTGCGTCCAGCCACGCGCTGACGCTCTCGATGACGACCTCGTCGGGCACGAGTTGACCGAGGCTCGTAAAGCGGTCCGCCTCCAGCCCAAGACTCGTTCCCAGATTGTGCTCGCGCCGGAGCAGCTCGCCCGTAGAGGTGATCGGCACGTCCCAACGCGCCGCGAGCCGCTGGCCTTGCGTGCCCTTGCCCGAAGCCGGGGGGCCAACCAGGACGGTGCGATGAACTGCGGCGCTCACGACGGCGGATGAAGGGAAACCAACATTAACGGCTGAGGAACATCGCCAGCAAACCGATCAGCAGCAGCGCAACGCCCACGCAGACCATAACGGTCAACCCTTGGGAACGCGACTCGCCTTCGGAGATGGCGGCCATCCGGTCGAAACGACCGCGAATCTTGCCCTTCCGCAGGAATCCGTCGTAATGCTTCTGGATCAGGTGCGTTTCGACCTGCCGCATCGTGTCGAGCATAACGCCCACGATGATGAGCAAACCCGTTCCGCCAAAGAACTGCGCCGTGATGTAAGGCACCTGCAACCCTCGGGCCAGCAACTGTGGCAGCACCGCGATAATGACCAGGAAGATGGCCCCCGCGAACGTTAGCCGCGTCATGGTGAAGTCCAGGAAATCCGCCGTCGGTTTGCCCGGACGCACGCCGGCGATGTAGCCGCCGTTCTTCTTGAGATCGTCGGCGATCTGCCCCGGCTGGAACTGGGTCGCGACCCAGAAGTAGCTGAAGAAGAAGATCATCAGTGAATACAGCGTGTAGTAAAGCCAGCCCTGCGTCAGGTTATTGGAAAGGCTCTGCGCCCAAGGCGCATTGTGGAAGAGCATCGTCAGAATCTGCGACGGGAACACCAGCAACGCCTGAGCGAAAATGATGGGCATGACGCCCGCATAGTTTACCTTCAGGGGCAACGTCTGCGACTGCCCGCCATACATCTTCCGGCCCACGACGCGACGGGCGTATTGGACGACGATCTTGCGTTGCGCCTGCGTGACCGCGATCACCGCCGCGACGACGAGGATCAGGAACGCCAGCATCAACACCAGCACGATCGGACTGACTTGGCTGCCACCTTGCGTCGGGACAAACGTGCGCCACGCCTGGATCAGGGCCGCCGGCAACTGCGCGACGATGCCCACGGTGATAATCATGGAAACGCCGTTGCCCACTCCCTTGTCGGTCATCTGGTCGCCGATCCACATCAGCAGCATCGTGCCGGCGGTCAGACAGATAATGGTTATCGTCCGGAAGCCAAAACCGGGGTTGGCCACCAAGGGCGTCCCGAGCCGGTTGATCGTGTCCTGAATGTTCGTCAGGAACGGGTTCTGCGACGGGTTTTCAAACGTCCGGGCCAATAAGTATCCCTGAAAGATGCACAACGCGACCGTCGCGTAACGGGTGTATTGCGTGATTTTCTGACGACCCCCGTCCTCGCGAGCCAGCTTACCTAACTGCGGCACGACGGCCGTGAGCAGTTGCAGCATGATGGAGGCGGAGATGTAGGGCATGATGCCTAACGAGAACACCGCGCAGTTCTCCAAGGCACCCCCGCTAAAAATGTTGAACAGTGCTGCGACGCTGCCGCCGGAACGGTTGTTGACCTCGTGCAGGAACCATTCGTGCAGCACGTTGGCGTTCATGCCGGTGGCCGTGACCGCGGCGCCGCACCGCAGCATGACGACCATCGCCAGCGTGAAGAGCAGTCGAGCCCGCAACTCAGGCACCTTCCACATATTGGCAAACGCTGAGAACATAGGGGATTAGGAAAAAGCCCGCCGCACGCGCCCCGGCTCAACGGAACGCACCCGGCGGGCTGACATTGTGAAACGGAAGAGACTATTCGCTCGCCGCCGCAGCCTCGTGGACAACCGCCGCGCGCACCGTCGCCGTCCCGCCGGCACTTTCGATGGCCTCGCGGGCCGTGGCGCTGTAGGCATCCACCTCAATGGTGAGCTTCTTGGTCAACGCTCCGCGGCCGAGAATTTTCAGGCCGTCGAGCTTGCCGCGGATCAACCCGGCCTCGCGCAACGTTTGCTCGGTGACGGTCGCACCATCCGCGAACTCGTTGAGTTCATCCAGGTTCACGAACCCGATCTTCAACTTGAAGGCGGCGTTGTTGAAACCACGCTTCGGCACGCGACGGATCAGGGGCATCTGACCGCCCTCGAATCCGAGACGAATGCTGCCGCCAGAGCGGGCCTTCTGCCCCTTGTGGCCCTTGCCGGAGGTTTTACCGTGTCCGCTGCTCTCGCCGCAACCGAGGCGCTTGCGGCGGTGCTTGGCACCGGGACGAGGTTTCAGGTCGTGAAGTCTCATGGGATGGACGGGAAGTAATTAACAAACTAGACAGCGACTGGCTCGGGCAGGATCGCCACGTCCACCGTGCCGACATCAGGACGGGGCGCACCGGGCATCCGAATGCCGCGCAGCTTGAAGGCGTCCTCGCGGCGGCGCAGCTTGTGCAGCGCGTCGAGCGTCGCCTTGACGACGTTGGCGTGGTTGTTGGAACCGAGCGACTTCGCCAGAACGTCCTTGATCCCGGCCGACTCGACGACCGCGCGCACGCCGCCACCGGCAATGATGCCCGTGCCGGGGGTCGCCGGACGGAGCAGGACGCGCCCGCCGCCGTGTTCGCCGATGACCTCGTGTGGGATCGTGTTTTCACGCAAAGCCACGGGCTTCATGGACTTGCGGGCCGACTCACTGGCCTTGCGAATCGCCTCGGCGACTTCATTGGCCTTGCCGAAACCGAATCCAACCTTGCCGTCCCGGTTGCCCGCGACGATCAGGGCGCTGAACGAGAAACGCCGGCCGCCTTTGACGACCTTGGCGCACCGGTTGATGAAAACCACCTTCTCGACGGTCTCGCCTTTGGCGCCGGTGGACTCCTCGTTGCGGTTGCCATCGCGACGCCCGCGCGGGCCGCCACCCCGACCTCCCGGTCCGCTGCGTTGCCCACTCCTCTCACTTGGTTGTCCAGCTTGTGCCATAAAGATGAAGGGTAATTAAAAGTCTAAGCCACCCGCGCGCGCGGCGTCGGCCAAGGCCTGAACCTTGCCGTGGTATTGAAAGCCACCGCGGTCAAAGACGACGCGCTTGATCTGTTTTTCGACGGCCCGAGCGGCGAGCAGTTGACCGACCTTTTCCGCGTTGATTTTGTTCGCGCGGGGTTCGCCAACGCCGCGAACGATGGGTTCCATCGTGGAGGCCGCCGCGAGCGTGCGCCCGACGCCGTCTTCGATGATCTGCGCGTAAACGTGACGTCCCGTGAAGCACACGCTCAGACGGGGACGCTCGGCGGTGCCGACCACCTTTTTGCGGATGCGCTTATGGATGCGCTTGCGGATGTCGCGACGATCAATTTTAGCCATCTCAGGGAAAGGTTTGGGGTGACGAACTGAAGTTATTTACTGAACGGTCTTGCCTTCCTTGCGGGCAACCTTCTCGCCAACGTAACGAACGCCCTTGCCCTTGTATGGCTCCGGTGGGTAGTAGCCGCGGATGTTGGCGGCAACCTGGCCGACCAGTTGACGGTCAATACCTTCCACCTTGACCTTGGTGTTTTCCGCGACGGTCACTTTAATGCCGTCGGGGATCGGGAACAGGATTGCGTGCGATTTGCCGAGGCTAAGATTCAAAGTCTTCCCCTGCACGGCCGCCTTGAAACCGACGCCCTGGATTTCGAGGTCCTTTACGAACCCGGTCGAGACGCCGGCCACCATGTTGTTCACGAGGCTGCGGGCGAGACCGTGCAACGCCTTGTTGGCGCGCTCGTCGTTTGGGCGCCTGAACGTGACCGAGTTACCGCTGACCTCGGCCGTAATGGTCGCAGGCAGCGCATAGTCGAGCTTGCCTTTCGGGCCTTCGACGTGGACGCGGCCGTCGGCCACGTTGACCTTTACCTTGTCGGGCAGACTAATGGCGAGGTTACCGATACGAGACATAACGAGAAGTTGTGGAAATGTTAATAAACAAACGCCAGCAATTCGCCGCCGACGTTCTCGCGTCGGGCCTCGCGCCCGCTGAGGATCCCCCGCGGGGTGGAAAGGATAGCGATGCCGTTACCGCCGCGCACGCGGGGCACGTCGCCGGCGCCGACGTAGCGACGCAAGCCGGGACGGCTCACCCGTTGCAAGCCGGTCAGGGCAGGAACCGGACCGACGAACCGGGTGGCAATCTTCAGCGTGCGTTTCGGGCCGTCCGCCTGGACGGAAAAGTCGTGGATGAATCCCTCGGTTTTCAACACGCGGGCGACCTCCTCCTTCATTTTAGAATGGGGGCAGGTCAACTCGGACTTCTTGGCGCCGCTGGCGTTACGCAGACGGGTCAAGAAATCGGCGATGGGATCGGACAGGGCGCTCATAACAAATTGGGCAAAGGGAAAACGACTAGACCAGTTTCTTGCGGTCGCTGAAGGGCATTCCCATTTCGTTCAGCAGAGATTTGGCCTGCTCGTCGGTCTTGGCCGTGGTCACGATGCAAACGTCAAACCCGATGTTGCGCTCGATCTTGTCGAGTTCAATCTCGGGGAAGATGGACTGGTCGGTCACGCCGAGCGTGTAATTGCCGTTGCCATCAAACGCTTTGGCAGACACCCCGCGGAAGTCTCGGATGCGGGGTAGCGCCGTCTTGATGAGCCGCTCCAAGAACTCATACATCCGGGGGCCGCGCAGCGTGACCTTGGCGCCGATAGCCTGGCCTTGGCGGAGCTTGAAATTGGCGATGCTGGTCTTCGAGCGCGTCTCCATCGGCTTCTGGCCGGTGATGATCGTCATCTCCTTCTTCGCTTCTTCCAAGGCGGCTTTCACGTCCGTGGCTGACCCAATGCAGGTGTTCACGACGACCTTGTCAACGCGGGGCACTTCGTGAACGTTCTGGTAGTTGTGCAAAGCCTTGAGAGCCGGCACAACGCGCGTCTTGTAATCTTCGTAGAACTCGACTGTCATAGGGATACAGGGGTGAAAAAGTTAACACCAGAGGGACGAGCCGCCAGCGCGGAACCATTAGTTTTTCGATTTCTTCTTGTCCGGGGCCTTATCTTTAGTCCTGAGCTTGACCTTGGAATCTTCGGAACCGGCGGCGCGCTCAATAAGCTTGACGCTGGAAATGTGTAACGGGCCCTCCCGCTCCTCGATGCCGCCTTGGGGCCTTTCCTGACTCTTGCGGGCGTGCTTTTTAATCATGCGAACGCCCTCAATGATGACTTGGTCCTTCTCGGGCAGGACTTGGAGGACGCGGCCAGTTTTACCGCGGTGGTTGCCGCTGAGGACGGAAACTTGGTCGCCCTTGCGGACGTGCAGTTTCTTGCGCGTGGTGGGGGTGAGGGCGCTCATAGAACTTCCGGGGCTAGGGAAATGATTTTCATGAAGTTGCGCTCGCGCAGTTCACGGGCGACGGGACCGAAAATACGGGTGCCACGCGGGTTCAAATCCTTGTCAATGATGACGATAGCGTTATTATCAAAGCGTAGGTAGCTGCCGTCGTCACGCCGGATCGGGTGCTTGGTGCGAACGATCACCGCGCGAACCACGTCACCCTTTTTCACGGTGCCGGTCGGCGAGGCCTCTTTCACATTGGCTGTAATGATGTCACCAACGTGAGCGATCATCGTGGACTTGCCGATGACACCGATCATGGTGGCCAAGCGAGCGCCGGAATTGTCGGCCACGTCGAGCCAGGAACGAATCTGTAGCATAAAAGTGTGGAGGCTAGAGCGTCAGTGCTTGAGCACCTCGACGAGACGCCAGCGCTTCAGCCGGCTCAAGGGGCGAGTTTCCATGATGCGAACGAGGTCGCCGACCTGCGCGGTGTTGGCCTCATCATGCACATAGAATCGCTTGGATTGTTTGACTATCTTGCGGAACTTGGGGTGCGGCACGCGGGAGATAGTTTCCACGACGGCGGTCTTTGCCATCTTGTTGGAAACCACGGTGCCGACGCGGGTTTTCCGGAGGGCGCGGTCGCTGGCCGCGGCATCGGTCGCCGGGGCCTCGGTGGTAGGGGCGGAAGTCTCGCTCATGGGTAACTAAAGTGTCCGGGTTCGAGCAATCAGGCCGTCGGTGCGCGACGCTCGGAGATGGTAGTTTCGACGCGGGCGACCTCCTTGCGAATCTCGCGGATACGGCTCGGCTTTTCGAGGTTTCCGCTCTGCTGCTGAACACGCAGATTGAAAGTTTCCTGCTTCAGTTCGCGGCGGCGCGTTTGCAATTCCTCGATGGATAGTTCGCGGATTTCTTTAATCTTCATCGCTTCGGCAGGTTAATAGGGAAGTCGGTTTTAGGCGGCAGCGAGTGCCTCGACGGGAGCCTCGGGCTGTTCAACCAAGGCCGGGGCGGCGGTCGCGTGGTGCCGCACCAGAAAGCGCGTGCGGATTGGCAGCTTGGTCGCAGCGAGGCGCAGGGATTCTCGGGCGACTGACTCGGGCACACCATCCATCTCGAACAGAATGTTGCCGGGACGCACGACGGCGACCCAGTATTCCGGTTGGCCCTTGCCTTTGCCCATTCGCGTTTCCGGCGGGCGGGACGTGACGCTTTTGTCAGGGAAAATCTTGATCCACAATTTGCCCTTACGCTTCATGTTGCGGGTGAGCGCAACTCGGGCGGCCTCGATCTGAGTGTTGGTGATCCAAGCACGTTCCAGCGTTTGCAGGGCGTATTCGCCAAAAGCGATGGAGACGTTGCGGGTTGCCGTGCCGGCGCGGGAACCACGCTGGGTCTTACGGTATTTAACGCGCTTCGGGAGTAAAGGCATAAGCCGGAAAAAATGTTAAGGGCGACGACTAGCGCACGCCAGCCAAGGTGGGTTCGGGAGTCGGAGCGGCAGCCGTGGCGGAAGGCGCTGGGCCGGTGGCGTTGCCCTTGGCATCCGTGGGGACGGTCGCAGCGTCGCGCTTGGCCAACCAGCATTTCACACCGATCTTACCGGCAGTGGTGTTCGCCTCGGCAAACCCGTAGTCCACGAGTTGTCGGAGCGTGTGCAACGGCGTGCTGCCGTCGCGGGAGAGCTCTGCGCGGGAGATTTCTGCGCCACCAAGTCGGCCGCTGACGCGCAAGCGAATGCCAAGCGCGCCGAACTCCATCGTGTTCTGCAACGTTTTCTTCATGGCCCGGCGGAAGCCGATGCGGCGTTCCAACTGCTGGGCGATGTTTTCCGCGACGAGTTGAGCCTCCAATTCGGGGGTCTTGATCTCGACGATGTCGATTTTGACCTGTTTGCCATTGGACATCTTCGTGATGTCTTCGGTCATCTTCTCAATCTCCGCGCCCTTGCGTCCGATGACGATCCCCGGGCGCGCCGTGTGAATCGTGACGCGCATCGAGTTCCAAGCACGCTCTATGACGATCTTGGAGACCGCCGCCAGCAGGAGCTTCTTCTTGACATAGCCGCGGATGCGTAGGTCAGAGTGCAGGTTCGCGGGAAACTCTTTCTTACTGGCATACCAACGCGAACGCCAATCGCGGGTGAGCGCGAGGCGGTAAGAAATCGGGTTAACTTTTTGTCCCATAATCGTCGGGCGGGTCGGAGGGGTGGCGAGTATCGCTTACTTCTGTTCGTCCGCAACCTCATTCGTCGCCGTTTCCGGCACTTCAGCCGGGGTGGCTTCGGAGGCGGCGGGAGCCGGAGCTTTAGGGGCGGCGGCCTTGGCCGGGGTGCCTTGGGAACTGCGGTTGTTCTTGGTGCCCCGCGGCGTGCGGGTGCTCGGCACCAAGTCGTCGGAAAGGATGATGCGGATGTGGCTCGTGCGCTTGACGATGGTCGTAGAACTACCACGGGCACGCGATTTCGAGCGTTTCATCGAAGGTCCCTCACCGACGGTCGCCTCTTTGACGACGAGTCGGTCCACGCGCAGATCGGCGTTGTTCTCCGCGTTAGCGATGGCGCTTCGCAGGGTTTTGCTGATGAGCGTCGCCGCCTTCTTGGGGCTGAACGCCACGATGTCGAGCGCGGCGGAAGCCGGCAAGCCTTGAATTTCGCGCGTCACCTCTCGGACCTTGAAGGCCGACATGCGCGCGCCGCGATAGATTGCACGAACTTCCATAATGTTGCTGCGATTGAGTGTTCCGAAAAACTTTGGGGTTGGGGAGCCACGCTCCTCTCGTGCTCTGACCGGCGCCCCGCCAGCCTTGTTTGAAGATTAAACTTTGTAGATTTGATTAGTAGAACGCGTCCACCCGGAGTTGATCGCCAACTCTGATCCTACCGGCCTTGGGAGCAATTTCTTCGATGACCGCACCGGCGATCCGCTCTCGGACCTGCACCACGCGGGCGCGACCTATGTATGTGTCGCCGCGCGCCACGGTGAGCGGCATCCCGACTTTTACACCTTGGTTGCTACCGAAGTTGGCCACCAGAAGGGCGAGTTCTTCCCTGCAACCCAGCACGAGGCCCGACCGCAGACTGGCCGGCACGGCGTCCACCTCAATAGCAGCCTTGACCGGCTTGCCGAGCGCTTCGTTGGTCGCCCGCAAAGCCGCTTCGACGTTCAGACGGGCTTCGGGGTCACTTTCCCCAGAGGTGGTTTTCAGGTAACGGAGAACCGACTCCGCGAGGGACAAGAGCTGCTCGCTGAGGGCTTCCTTTTGCTGACGCACCAAGTCGAGGTCACGCACGCTTTTCAGCAACCGCTGTTCGAGCGGGTCGCGGCCTTCACCGACGGTTGCCAAGCCCAAGGCTTCCATGCGAAGCTTGAGGCTGTCGTATTGACGGCGGAAAACTTCTGCTTCGGCGTTGGCCTCGGCAGCGTTGTCACCCCAAGCGGCTAGGGACCGGCGGCCATTCTCGATTTGCTCTCGCAGGCTGGCGTTCTCCACCTCGTAAGCCTGCAAACGTTCCTGGAGTTCCGCCGTGACTTCAGACTGGATAACATTCGCCACCGTGGGCTTCGGCTGCTCCTGAGCCGCCGCGAATGACGACGACACACCGAACAGTGCGGTCGTCAAAGCGACGACACGGCTACCGCCCAAGATGTTGAGTCGGGCGGAACGCCGCATACGCAAGAGAGAGGCTGATTATTTCGTAACCTTGGCGGTGTGAGCGCCGTGTTTCTTGAACGTGCGGGTCGGGGAGAACTCGCCAAGCTTGTGGCCGACCATGTTCTCAGTGACAAACACGCTGTTAAACACCTTGCCGTTGTGAACCAGGAACGTGTGACCGACGAAATCGGGCACGATCATAGAACGGCGCGACCACGTCTTGATGGGACGCTTCGGGCCGGATGCGTTCATCTTGTCAATCTTCTCCAGCAGGTGAAGCTCGACAAAGGGGCCTTTCTTGAGGGATCTCGCCATATACTTGTATAGGAGCTAAAAATTGAGTTAGCCGTTCTTCTTCTTGGCGCGCCGGTCCTCGACGATGAAACGGTCACTGGCCTTCTTCTTGGCGCGGGTCTTAAAGCCCTTCGCTAACTGGCCCCACGGGCTCATCGGGTGGTGACGGCCACCGCCGCCTTTGCTCTTGCCTTGACCGCCGCCGTTCGGGTGGTCAACCGGGTTCATCACCATGCCGCGAACGTGAGGACGACGACCGAGCCAGCGGGTGCGTCCCGCTTTGCCAGCGGAAACGTTCACGTGGTCAATGTTGCCGACTTGGCCCATCGTGGCGTAACCGGCTTCGTTAATGCGGCGAATCTCGCCGGAGGGCATCCGCACGAGGGCGTAGCCACCTTCACGATTGTTTAGAATGGCCTGTTGTCCGGCGCTACGGGCAACCTGACCGCCGCGACCGGGGATCAACTCGATGTTATGAATCGCGCTGCCCAACGGAATGTTCCTCATCGGGAGCGCATTGCCTAGCTCGGGCGCGGCGTCAGGGCCACTTTGGAGCTTGGCTCCGACCTGAAGACCGTCCGGAGCCAGGATGTATGTTTTTTCGCCATCCGCGTAGGTCAACAACGCGATGCGAGCGGAGCGGTTCGGGTCGTATTCGATCCCGATGACCTCTGCGACGATGCCGTGCTTGCGACGCTTGAAGTCAATCAACCGATACTTCTGCTTATGACCACCGCCGATGTGACGGGAGGTCATGCGGCCGTTGTTGTTACGTCCACCGGATTTTTTCAGCGGGACGAGTAGTGACTTTTCGGGCTTCGACTTCGTAATCTCGTCGAAACTCGGGAGTTGCTTGAAACGGCTGGTCGGCGTGAGTGGCCGGAAAGTTTTGAGAGCCATAAATGCGGGAAAGGTTCAGAACTTTGAGAACCAAAGTTCAAAAGCCGGATAATCGCGTGCGTTAGACGAAGGTGAGCTTTTCACCCTCGGCCAAGGTGACAATTGCTTTTTTCCAATGGACGCGGCGACCGAAGTCGGCGCGGCGTTCGCGCTTCTTCTTGCCGGCGTAGTTGGCCGTGTTGACGCGCACGACTTTCTTCTTCAGCAACGACTCCACAGCCTGCTTGATCTGAATCTTGTTGGCGCGGGGAGCGACGCGGAAAACGTATTGATTCAGCTTATCAGAAAGAAGCGTCGCCTTCTCCGTCAATACGACGGTCTGGATGAGGTCGAAAGGTTCGTGCATAAGCCAGTTCAGGCGTTAGTGGTGCCCTCAGCGTCGCCGCCGGTGCGGGCGATCACCTTTTCTAAGGCGCCGCGCGTGATGAGAATCTTCTCGTAGCGGAGCAGTTGCTCCGTGTTAACGTCGTCAGCCGTGGCCAGTTGCACGGGCTTGAAGTTCCGGCCGGCCTTGTAGGTGTTCTCGTCAAACGAGTCACTGATGACGAGCACGTTGCGCCCGCCGGTCGGCAGGTTCTCGCTCATCAGTTTGATGAACGACTTGGTCTTGAGTTCGGCCACGGCGAAGGCGTCCGTGACATAGACATCACCCGAGACGATCCGGCTGCTCAACGCCTTGCGAAGCGCAAGGCGTCGGAGACTCTTGCTGGTTTTCTTGGAGTAATCGCGCGGATGTGGACCGAAGACGACGCCGCCGCCGACGCGAAGCGGGGAAGACATGTAACCGGCGCGGGCGCGGCCAGTGCCCTTCTGCTTGTAGGGTTTCTTGCCAGAGCCGCTGACGGTGGCCTTGGTTTTCGTGCTGGCCGTGCCGCTGCGACGGTTGGCGCGCATGGCGACGACCACGTCGTGGACGGCCTGCGTGCCCTTGCCGTTGGTGATGATGTCGAAGCGCGCTTCGCGAGCGGCTTCGAGGGTGAGGACATTGGCGATCATGGCGGAAGAAACTTAAGAAATTCGTTATTTGCCGGCGGCCGTCTTGTGTCGGGTCTTGGCAGCAGTCTTGATGGAAGGGCGAACGATGACGTAACCTCCGTTGGCGCCGGGGATAGCGCCACTCACGAGGATCACGCCCTCGTTTTCACGAACCTGCTGGACGGTAAGGTTTTGCGCCGTCTGACGATTATCGCCAAGGTGGCCAGGCATACCGGCATTTTTGAAGATGCGACCCGGGGTGGAACGCATTCCAATGGCGCCGGGGCGCCGGTGGGTCTTGGACCCGTGGGCCGCACCTTGCCCGTGGAAATTGTGCTTACGCATGACGCCCTGGAAGCCTTTGCCCTTGCTCTGGCCGATGACGTCCACCGCGTCGCCGACGGCGAACTGGGTAACGCTCAGGTTGCCGGAGCCATCGTCTGTCGAGGGCGCGATCCCGCCGAGGCGGAACTCGCGGACACGCCTCTTCGGCTCGGAGGCGGCCTTCTTGAAGTGACCAAGCTGCGCCTTGGTGACACGCTGGGGCTTTTGCACGTCGAAGCCGACCTGCACGGCCTCGTAACCGTCCTTCTCAATGGTCTTGCGCTGGAGAAGCGTGTTGTCCTTGCACTCAATGACGGTGACAGGCACGAGAATACCCTTGGCGTCATAGACGCGGGTCATGCCGAGTTTTTTGCCGATCAGTCCGATAGCCATAACTTGGGAAGGGTTTAAATCTTGATGGAGATGTCCACGCCGGCGGGCAGGTTGAGTTTCTTCAACTCGTCCACCGTTTTGGCGGTCGGCTCGATGATATCGAGGAGCCGTTTGTGGGTGCGAATTTCAAACTGCTCCATGCTCTTTTTGTCCACGTGCGGAGAGCGGTTGACGGTGAAACGCTCAATCTGGGTGGGCAGCGGGATAGGGCCCGCGACCCGCGCGCCGGTACGCTTGGCCGTTTCGACGATTTCGACGCTGGATTGGTCCAGCATCCGGTAATCGTAGCCCTTGAGTCGAATGCGAATGCGTTGGCCGTTGTTTGCCATAAATAAACTTTAGTTAGCTTTTCTGGTCGAGAACGGCCGCAAGGACGTTGGCAGGAACTTGCTCAAAGTGGCTCGGCTCCATCGTGTAGGAGGCACGGCCCTTGGAGAGGGAACGGATAGCGGTGGCGTAGCCGAACATCTCGGCCAGCGGCACCTCGGCGGTGACGGCCGTGTTGATGGCCTTGGCTTCCATGCCCTGAATGCGGGCGCGGCGGCGATTGAGATCGCCCATGATGTCGCCCTGGTAATCATCCGGGGTCTCGACTTCCACCTTCATGATGGGTTCGAGCAAGATGGCCTTGGCCTTCTTAAAACCGTCCTTGACCGCAAAGATGGCGGCCAGCTTGAACGCCATCTCGTTAGAATCCACGTCGTGGTAGGAACCGTCAATGATGTCCACCGCGACATCAATCACCGGATAGCCGCCGACGATGCCATTGAGCACCGCTTCCTCGACGCCCTTCTTGCAGGCGGGGATGTATTCCTTCGGGATCGTGCCACCGACGACCTTGTTCTCAACGACGAGACCCTTGCCACGCTCGTTCGGGGCGACGTTGACGATGACGTGGCCGTATTGACCGCGACCGCCGGATTGTTTGATGAGCTTGCCTTCGCCGGTCGCCTTCGCGGTGATGGTTTCGCGGTAGGCGATCTGAGGCTTGCCGGAATTGGCGTCCACCTTGAATTCGCGGAACATCCGGTCGCGGATAATTTCCAAGTGTAACTCACCCATGCCGGCGATGATGGTCTGGCCGGTGTCTTCGTTGGTATAGACTCGGAAGGTCGGGTCCTCTTCAGACAGACGCTGGAGGGCGTTGGACATCTTCTCCTGGTCCACCTTGGTCTTCGGCTCAATGGCCATCGAGATGACGGGATCGGGGAACGACGGGGGTTCCAGCAGGATCGGCCGGCTTTCCGTGCAAAGCGTGTCACCCGTGGTGATGTTGCGGATGCCAACAATGGCGGCAATGTCGCCAGAGTAGCAGGTATCCACGTCCTCACGCTTGTCGGCCTGAATCTGGATGATCCGGGATAT
Source organism: uncultured Chthoniobacterales bacterium (assembly GCA_964243185.1). Lineage (GTDB taxonomy): Bacteria > Verrucomicrobiota > Verrucomicrobiia > Chthoniobacterales > SZAS-18 > CAXTFX01. The sequence goes on along the minus strand of CAXTFX010000009.1, from coordinate 6,379 downwards.
GCGCTCGCGCTTGTTTGTGCGCGGGTTCAGGACGGTGTCGCCCTTGGAAAGTTTGCCGGAATAGACGCGGAAGAAAACGAGCTTACCGACAAACGGGTCGCTCCAAAGCTTAAACGCCAGCGAGCAAAATTTCGCGTTGTCGTCGGTTGGCGCCTGAAGTTTGACTTCGATGTTGTCTGGGTCCAAGCCTTCGGCCGGCACGATATCCAACGGTCCGGGAAGATAATCAATGACCGCATCCAGGAGGTATTGGACACCCTTGTTCTTGAACGCCGAGCCGCCCGCGACGGGAACGAACTTGTTGGCGATGGTCTGCCGGCGAATGCCCGCCTTGAGTTGCTCCCGCGAAATGGGTTGCTCTTCGAGGAACAACATCCCGAGTTCGTCGTCTAAATTGGCGACTTGTTCAACGAGATCGTCGTAGGCTTTCTTCGCCGGGGCCTTCAGTTCCTCGGGCAACTCCTCAACCTTGTAAGTGGAGCCGACATCCTCCTTCTCAGAGTAGATGATGGCCTTCTGGTTGACCACGTCAATCTGGCCCTTGAGGTAGTCCTCCTTGCCAATCGGAATCAGGATCGGCCAAGCGTTTGCACCGAGCTTTTTCCGCATGTCTTCGATGCAGTTATCGAAATTAGAACCGACGCGGTCCATCTTGTTGACGAACGCGATGCGCGGGACCTTGTATTTGTTGGCTTGCCGCCAAACGGTCTCCGACTGCGGCTGCACGGCGGCCACAGCGTCGAACACGGCGATGGCACCGTCGAGCACGCGCAGGGAACGCTCCACCTCGGCCGTGAAGTCAACGTGGCCGGGGGTGTCAATGATGTTGACCCGCATCTTCTGACCCTCGTAGGCTTTGTAGATGTGCTCCTGCTTGAGTTGCTGCCAGAAACAGGTCGTGGCGGCGGAGGTGATCGTGATACCGCGCTCGCGCTCCTGCTCCATCCAGTCCGTCACGGTCGTGCCTTCGTGGACCTCGCCGATCTTGTGGATGCTGCCGGTGTAGAAGAGGATGCGCTCGGTGAGCGTCGTCTTGCCGGCGTCAATGTGCGCGGCGATGCCGATGTTGCGGGTGCGCTCCAACGGGTAAGCGCGGTCCGGCGAATTGGGATTTTTCGGGACGGCCGGTTTGGCCTCCAAGGTCGCAGCTGCCATAGCGTTAAAAAAGAACGGGAAAAAGGGAGTTAGTAACGGAAGTGCGCGAAGGCCCGGTTGGCCTGGGCCATCCGGTGCACGTCGTCGCGCTTCTTGATGGAGTTGCCCTGGCCGGCGGCAGCATCGCGCAACTCGTTGGCGAGATTGTCCGTCATGGACCCGCGGCGGGCGCCGGCGTAACCGACGATCCAGCGGAATGCCAACGACACCTGACGGGCGGGCGCCACCTCGATGGGCACCTGGTAAGTCGCGCCACCGACGCGGCGGCTCTTGACCTCCAGACGGGGCTTCACGTTGTCCACGGCCTTATTCAGGGTCTCCAACGGGTCCACGGCGTCGGAGTTCTCGCGGGTCTTCTCAATGGCACCGTAAACGATGCGCTCGGCGGTGGATTTCTTACCGCCCTGCATGATCGTGTTGATGAGCTGGGCGACGAGCGGACTCGCGTATTGCGGGTCAAGGCGCTCGGGCTTTTCGTGGACGCGGCGGCGGCGGGACATAGGAGTGAAAGAACGGTTGGAAAACGAGACGAAAAGGGCGTGAAACCTGCCGCGTCCGACGGACGGGCGCAAGCGGTTTCTGACGCCAATGAGGCGGGCGTCTGGAAAATACGGCTACTTCTTCTTGCCCGCAGCCGGTTTTCCGCCCTTGCCGGCGGGAGCGGCGGCGGCACCGGGCTTCGGGCGCTTGGCACCGTATTTGGAGCGGGAGCGGCGGCGCTTATCAATGCCCTGACAATCGAGCGTGCCGCGAACGATGTGGTAGCGCACGCCGGGGAGGTCCTTCACGCGGCCACCGCGGACGAGCACGATGGAGTGCTCCTGGAGGTTATGACCCTCGCCGGGGATGTAGGCGATGATCTCGTAACCGTTGGTGAGCCGGACCTTGGCGACCTTGCGGAGAGCCGAGTTGGGCTTCTTCGGGGTGCGGGTCATCACCTGAGTGCAGACGCCGCGTCGCGCAGGGCAATTCTCGAGGGCGGGCGACTTGGATTTCGTCACCACTTTCTTGCGTCCCTTGCGGACAAGTTGGTTGATCGTGGGCATAGGCAGGGGCGCGGTGGCGGGTCAGTCAGGAAAAGGGGGCTTCGGGCGGCAAAAAATCCGGCGCAGGGGCCGCCGGATGGGTCGTTCCCCGCGGGGCGAGAAGGCCGGCACGAGCGGCCAGGCCTCGCGGGGAGGGGGAAACTAGAGAGAGTTACCGCAGGGGCAAGGGAAAATTTTACTCGGAGGCGTCTTCGGGTGGGAAGACGACGCGATCGTAAAGGTCGGCGAGAGGCAGTTCGATCATGCCCAAAACCCCGCCGAGGCGCACGATCCCCTCCAATCCCTGCACCCATTCCACGCGCCAGCCGCCGTCCGGGGCGAGTTGTTCAACGGCGACCTCTGGCCGGTCCTGCTCAATGCGAACGTAGGCCACCAGGCTGATTAAACCCAGATAGGCCAGCCGCTTCTCGCGCTGGTCAATGTGACGGGTGCTCTCGGAGAGAATCTCGAAGATCGCGGAGGGGCGTTCCCGCCAGCCATTCCCGCCGTCGGTCGGATCGCACCCGATCATGTAATCGGGATAGTAGAAGTAAGTGCCCTGGGCCTGGTGAAGCCGCAGTTTCATGTTGGAGCCGAAGGCTTGGCAACGTTTGCCGCGCAACCTGGAATTAAGCATCTCTGCCAAGTTCGAGTCAATAAATATATCGGAGTCGCTCGCGCCAGCCATGTTGTAAATCATGCCGCCGAGATACTCGCGCTTGACGACGCTGAACGGCTCGGTCGCAAGGTATTCCGCGACCGTGACGTAGGCGTGGCTCACGGGGACAGCCGTGCTCATGGACAACCTTTCCGCCCACGGCTCGGTGCGCGCAAGCCGCTTCTCCTCCTTGCGCCAGGGCGTCGGGTCGGCTCGCTTGCACGTCCATGTCCTTCCAACTCCTCGGCACCGACGCCCCCCGGACCCGCGCGCGACGCGGGCGGCTCACCACCGCTCACGGCGTCATCGAGACGCCCACGTTCATGCCCGTTGGCACGCAGGGCAGCGTCAAGGCCGTTTCGCCGGCGGAACTGCGTGAACTCTGCGCCCAAGTCATCTTGGGTAACACCTACCACCTGTTCGTCCGCCCCGGCCTGGACGTGTTGCGGACGTTCGGCGGGTTGCACGCATTCGTGCGTTGGGACGGGCCGATCCTCACGGATTCCGGGGGCTACCAGGTGTTCTCGCTGGCGAAAATCCGGCGCATCACGGAGGAGGGCGTTCACTTCAACAACCACGTGGATGGCACGCCGACGTTCCTCGGGCCGGAGACGGCGATGGAGATTCAGAGCGTCCTCGGCTCGGATATCAACATGGCGTTCGACGAGTGCCCGCCCTACCCGTGCGAGCACGACTACGCGGCAAAATCGCTCGACCTGACCCTGCGCTGGGCGCAACGCTGCCGGGATTGGGCGGCGGCGCACCCGGTTTCGGAGACAACGGGGCGGCCGCAGTTGCGCTTCGGCATCGTCCAGGGGGCCACGTTTGCCGACCTGCGGGAGCAGTCGGCGCGGGCGCTGACGGCGATGGATTGGGACGGCTACGCCATCGGCGGCGTGTCCGTGGGCGAGCCGGAGTTCGAGATGATGCGGGCCGTGGAAAACGCCGAGCCGTTCCTGCCCGCCGACCGGCCGCGTTACGCGATGGGCCTGGGCACGCCGCCGCAGATGTTGGAGATGGTGGCCCGCGGTGTGGACCTTTTCGATTGCGTTCTACCCACGCGCATTGCCCGCCACGGCACCGCCTTCACCGCCGGCGGCACGCTGAACCTGCGCGGCTCCATCTACATCCACGACCAGGAACCCATCGTCCCCGGTTGCACCTGCCCGGCGTGCCGCGAGCCGTTCTCCCGGGGGTATTTGCGCCATCTGCTCAAGGCCGAGGAGATTCTCGGTCTGCGCCTCGTCGGCCTGCACAACCTGCACTTCTATCTCGACCTGATGGCGCAAGCCCGCGCCCACTTGGACGCTGGCACTTTCGCCGGGTTCCGGGAAAAGTTCGTGGCCGGCTACCGACCGCGGGGCACTCCCTCCCATCCGGGTGAGGAACGGGAGGATTAGCGCGCCTCACAGAATGGTCCTGGAAAGGCACGCGCCGTCGTGCCCGCCATCCCTCGGTTTAATAAGCGTCCCATCAAAAAATGGTGGGCACGACGGCGCGTGCCCCTCCAGGACCGCTTTCGGTTCGTCGAACCGCCCGAAGAGGTCTCACCCGATGGAATCGTCCTCCGTCGCCTGTTCGCTCAACTCTCCGCGCCGGCTCTGGACCATCTGGTCGTGGGTGGCCTCGGCGACGCCCTCGTTATAAAGTGTCTCACCAATGGTCTGGTCGCCGTCGGAGACATCCGTGGCGGGGGACTCCGCGCCGCCAGTGAGGTCGTCGCGCTCGGTCATGTCGGCGGCGATGGGAAGGTCGTCGTTGGCGGCGAGGGGGTCGCGTCGGCCGCGGAGTTCTTCGACGGCCTGGGAACGGTCGCCCTCGTTATAATCGCCGGGCAGGCGGCCGGCGATCATGGACAACTCGCAGGCGCGGGACTCGATCGCGTCCTCGGCGATCTCGCCGGTGCCGGCGTCGTGATCGAGGATTTTGCCGTGGTTCTGGAGCTGTTCGTCGGGGGTTTCTTGGTTTTTCATCAGGGTAAAGGCACTTCGGGTCAGGGGCGGCGCGCGATTGTAAGGGCGTGAAAGGTCCCCTGCCCTCCCCCGCCCCCGGTGCCGTTCCCGAGAAGCAGCCGTTTGATGTTGACGTGGCCGTGGGGCGGCTGCGGGAAGCGGTGCGGCCGTTCAAGCGGGCGGCGCTGTTCGAGTTGCGGGACGACGGGTTCGGGTCGGCTTTTGAGCAACTCGTGGCCTGCATCGTTTCCATCCGCACGCGGGACGAGGACACGATCCCGATTTCCCGCCGGATTTTCGCGCGGGCGCGGACGCCGGCGGAGTTCGCGGAGTTGTCGGCAGGGGAGGTTTACGAGTTGTTGGACGGTTCGTCCTTCCGCGAGGGCAAGGCGCCGCAACTGTTGGAGATCGCCCGCCGCTGCGTGGCGGAGCACGGGGGCGAGGCGCCGTGCAGTTTCGAGGCGTTAACGAATTTTCACGGGGTCGGGCCGAAGTGCGCCAACCTCGTGCTGGGCATTGCCTGCGGGGTGCCGCGCATCGGGGTGGACATCCACGTTCACCGGGTGACGAACCGCTGGGGCTACGTGGCGGCGCCGACGCCGGAGAAGACGATGGTGGCGCTGGAGCGGACGTTGCCGGAGCGGTATTGGGTGACGATCAACGAGTTGCTGGTGCCGTTCGGCAAACACGTCTGCACGGGGACGTTGCCCAAGTGCTCGACGTGTCCGCTCATGGAAATGTGCCAGCAGGTCGGGGTGAAAGACCGCGCTTCGCGCGGATTGACGAAGCCCGAAAGGCGAAATCCGAGGGAATGACCAAAGGCCCAAATGACGAAGGGGCGGAGGCTTCGGGCTTGGAGCTTGGGGCTTCCTTCGGTCTTCAGGCTTCGGACTTCGTCGTTCCGGCGAAGCCGGTCATCGGCGTGACCGTGGGGGACGCGGCGGGCGTCGGGCCGGAGGTCGTCGAGGCGGCGTTGCGCTCGGACGCGCTGGACCGCGGGTTCGACTACCGGATCATTGGGCGCGTCCCGCCCGGCACCGTTCCCGGTCAGCCGACGCGGGAGACGGCCCGGGCGGCGTGGAACGCGCTGGAGGAGGCGGCGGCCCAGGCGTGGCGCGGGCAACTAGCGGCCGTGGTCACGGGACCCGTTTGCAAGAAAGGGCTCTACGACATCGGCTTTCTCTTTCCGGGGCAGACGGAGTTCTTCGCGGAGCGTTGCGGCGTGAGGGATTTCGCGATGTGCCTGACCGGCGGCGGGCTGACGGTCGGCCTGGTGAGCGCGCACGTGCCGTTGGGGGAGGCGGTCGCGAGGTTGTCGGCGGCGGAGATCGTGCGGGTGGGCCGGTTGCTGGCGGGTTTCCTGGCGACGAGGTTAGGCCGGCCGCCGCGCGTGGCCGTGGCGGGGCTGAACCCGCACGCCGGTGAGGGTGGCAGCCTCGGGACGGAGGACAGCGAAATCATCGCCCCGGCCGTGGCGGCGCTGGCGCGGGCGTGGGAAGGCCGGGCCACGTTCACCGGCCCGGTGCCGCCGGACACGGTGTTTCACTCCGCCGTGGCCGGGGGCGAATACGACGGCGTGCTGTGCCTGT
>CAXTFX010000008.1:6265-26170 GCA_964243185.1 uncultured Chthoniobacterales bacterium | reverse complement strand
AAATACTAATAAATTTAGTAATAAATGATTAACTTTATTATCAAAAAGTAGTTGCTTCATTCTTGTATAAATACGAATGATTTGTATGTTTACCTGAATAGCTCTTTCTGACCGCAGAACTGATGAAAGCATCGCGACGCCTTGTTCTGTAAATACAAATGGCAATTTTCTGACACCTCCATAACTTGAAGTCACAATTTGTGACATCAAGTTTGGCCAAAACCGCCGGCACCAGTGTGGGGTTGGCATCACAAGCTGTGATGCCTGGTTCCTACGGCGGCCGGCGCTACCTCCCCTACGCCTTCACCGAGCAGGGCGTCGCCATGCTCTCCAGCGTCCTCCGCAGCCCGCGCGCCGTGCAGGTCAACGTCGCCATCATGCGCGCCTTCGTGCGCCTGCGGGAACTCCTCCTTTCCAACGTGGCCCTCGCCCGCAAGCTCGCCGACCTGGAGGGCAAATACGACGCCCAGTTCAAGGTGATCTTCGATGCCATCCGCCAACTGATGACCCCGCCCGAAAAACCCAAGCGCCGCATTGGCTTCCAACTTTCCCCCGCCGGGGAGAAGTAGCCCCGTCCCTCTCGTCATTCGTCATTCGTCATTCCGGCGAAGCCGGTCCCTCCCATGCCTCCCCCCCGCCTGAACGCCGACCGCGCCCGTCGCCTCCTCCAGGACTTCCGCCTTACGGACCTCCTCATTGACGAACTCGGCTGGAACAACCCCTCCAGCCGCGCCGCCATCCCGCTCCTGAACGCCGCCGGGGCCGCCTGGACCAGGGCCGCAAACCCGACGGCAACCGGGACTACCCCCCGACCGCCTCGCCGCCAGCCGCCGGGCCGCCCCCGACCGCTTCTACTCGCACTTCCTGCGCGACCTGTTCTTTGAAGGTTTTGCCAAGCCCGAGGCGAAGCGCCAGCCCGTGGGCGTCGTCCGCTGGGCGACATCCCCTACCCCAGCGGCGGCCTGTTCCTGCCAACGGCATCGAGGCGCGCACGCACAAGGGAATGCTTTGTTAGCAACGGGAAGTTTCGCGTGGGTGGCACCCGTGTTTCAGTGACGACAAAATAAATTCAGGCTCCCGAGGCAAGATTTCGTCGTCGTTGGGCGAGGGGTGCCGCTAAGGTGGGCGGATGGCACGTCTGCGGCCTATGCCGCCCATCGCACTACCCACCGCGGACTTGGTTGCCATTGGCGCTCACTGGGACGCGGCCACGTTGACCTTGCCAAAGGCGCAGGGGGAGAAGGTCGGCTCGCTCTGTGATCGGACGGTCGGCGCCGCGCTGGCGGTGATGCTGGGTCGCCTCCCGGTAGAGAAGCCAATCAGCGCGAAGGCGCTGCTGCCCCCGATGCCGGACTGCGTGGAGGTGGGGCCGACGCGGGTCATCGGCGGTATCCGGCCGCAAAACTTTGACGTGGCCTACCGGCCGGACGGGGTCCGGTTCGCCTATGACAGCAAAACGCTCAACAGCCGCAAGAGCGTGGGGAAGAACTATCAAAATATGCTCAACGACCTCGGCACGGAGGCCGCCACGGTGCATACCCGATTCCCATCGGCGCTGGTGGCGTTCATCCTTGCGGTGCCAGAGCCGTGTTTGAGCACCCATCGTTTCAATCTCACCAGCGCATTGACACGGTTAAGCGGACGGAAAAGCTCTAATGGAGATGTTCATAAGGCGGAAATCATCGCCTTGGTCGCTTGGCACCCGGAGGATGGGAGCGTTGACGCTGGCTGGCCTCCGCAAGATTCCCGCCTGCGGGTCGAAAAATTCTCCGAACAAGTGGTCGAATGTTATCTGGAACGTTATGCCGGAATGCCTCCCCACAATGCCGGGGAAGACGAGGACGAAGCAGAGATTGATGAAGTTGAAGAACCCGATTTGCCATGAAGAAACTCTATAAGGAAGAGGCTCCTCCTCGTGTTGCCGCACGCTTGAAGGAAGAAATACAAGATGACTGGATTGGCGTCGGGAGATCAGCCGCTGAACCGGCACCCCAAAAGACCGTAGTCAGTCGCTACGCGCGTAGTGGCGCAAAGTCCAAAGTTCTAGGTGCGGTTTATACTCCGCCACGAGTAGCTGCCGCGTTAACTCGTTGGGCCGTGCGTGCGTCCACCGACCGGGTGCTCGATCCTTCTTGTGGGGAGGGTGTCTTCCTCGCTACCGCGCGCACCCGGCTCGCTGACCTTGGAGCACGTCCATCAGAACCCGTGGGGGTAGATGTGGATGGAGAAACTGCCCGGCAAGCTGGAGCTACGCACGCGGACTTTTTTGCCTGGGCGCCAACAGCACCCCGCTTCGACGTGATCTTGGGCAACCCGCCTTTCATCCGCTCACATCTTTTCCCAGAGGAGGGTCGCGCTTTAGCGTTCCCAGCGATGGAGCGCATGGGGCTGAAACCTTCGCGGTTGATGAGCACTTGGGCGCCCTTCCTCGGCCTTAGTGCGAATCTTCTGATGCCCGACACCGGTCGCTTGGCGATGGTCATCCCGGAGGAATTATTGGCGGTCGGCTACGCGGAGGGATTGCGGCGCTGGCTCCTGAAACGCTTCCGGCGCGTGATTGTTTGCTTCCCTGACGCGAACATTTTCCCGGAAGTTCAACAGGCCGTCGTCCTACTCCTTTGCGACCAACACCCTGACGGCCACGGCGGCCTGCTTGGCATGGCCTACCGCGATTTGGAGGAGGGTGAATTTAACCGCGTCGAACCTGCCCCGGTCTGGTCGTGGAGTCCTAAGTGGAGCCACCTATTCTTGCCCGCCGCCGGCCGCCTGCGGCTGGGAGAATGGTGGCCGGCGTTAGGCTGGGAACCCCTGAGCGCCTACGGCCGTGCGGAAGTGGGCATCGTCACGGGAGACAACGGGTTTTTCATTGTCGACGCGGAGACGGCGAAACGCTTTGCCCCGGCGCACCTCGTCCCCATCCTTACCAGCGCGAAGGACCTGCGAGGCATCGCTTTCAGCAAAGAGGATTTTACCCGCGTGGCCGCGGAGGGTCGACCTGCCTACCTGCTGGACCTGCGGACGGCGCCCTCGCCGGCGGACTTGCCGACGGCGGAACGCGATCACCTCAGCGCGGGGGAGCGGGCAGGCGTTTCCCAACGCTACAAGTGCCGGGTGCGTCAGCCGTGGTATGCCGTGCCGGGCATCCGGCCGTCGGATGCCGTGCTCCTGCGCCAGAGCGGGGACCTTCCCCGGATCGTCCACCTCGGGGAGCGTTGCGCGGCGACGGACACCATTCACCGCGTCAACTGGCACCGGCCAGAGTTCGGCCCCCGACTGGCGGCGGGCTTTCTGAACACCATGACGCTCCTGGCGGCGGAGATTTCCGGCCGTTCCTACGGCGGCGGGGTGCTGGAAATCATGCCGAGCGAGGCCAACGAGTTGCCGCTGCCTGCCCCGGTCCCCGCGCTGGACGCCATTTTCCCCGTCGTGGATGAACGAACCCGGGCGAAGAACTGGCCAGCAGCCGTGGCGGCGGTGGATGCGGCGGTGCTCCCAACGTGGATGTCGGCGAAGGACCGGGAGGACGCGCGCGGTCTGCTGGCCGCGCTGGTGGCCCGGCGGCAGGGACGCGGAGGAGTTTAGCCTCACCGAACGCCGCACCCTCCGCGCCGAGCTGGACGCCCGGGTCGCCCTCCTCTACGACCTCACCGACGGGGAGTTCGCCCACATCCTCGGCACCTTCCCGCTGGTCCCGGCCCCGACGAAGACCCTCACGCTGGACACTTTCCGCGCCCTCCTCTCCTCCGCGGACGATGCCGCCGTCGCCGCCCTCGTCCGCGCCGGGGAATCCGCCAAGGTCAAATTCAAGGAGGGTGCCGCCCTCCTGAACACCGCCGGCGGCAGCGTCCTCCTCGGCGTGACCGACGCCGGCCAGCCCCTCGGCATCGCGGCGGACATGGCCCACGCCGACCCCGGCAAGCCCACCCGCGACGGCTACGAGCTTTACCTCCGCAACGCCCTCGCCAGCCGCCTTGGCCCCGTCGCCACCGCCGGCTGCCAGATCACGTTCCACGCGGTCGGCCCCGTCGAGGTCTGCCGCCTCCTGGTCCCCGCTTCGCCCGCCCCCGTTTACCTGGACCGCGACCGTTTCCTCCTCCGCGCCGGCTCCACCTCGCGCCGCCTCCCGCCCGCGGAGGTGCCGGCGTATGCCCTCCGCCGTTGGGGTGCCCCAGCCTGACATCTGACTGCTCCTCACGTTTCCCAACGAAAGCCAACGGGTTGTCACTGTTGGTCAACTTTCACGTGGCGCGGGGGAAAGCGCCGCCCCTGGGAGGTGCTCCGCGAAAACATCCAGCGCGGGACCGTCCCCCAGCGCCGCTGCAAAGCCCGTCGGCGGACTGCCTTTGGTTCAAAGGTGCTTTCTGAAAGCGGCGGACCCGTGTGCTCGGTCCCGTCCCTTATAGGGGCTTTGGGCTGCGGATGCGGACCGGGGGAACGTCCGCCTTCTTCGCCACTACCGGAGTGGACGTCTCCGCCCTCAGCAGCAGGCTCGACCCACGACTTTCACCCGTGAGACGCGGGCGTGGGATTGGTTTGCACCGCTCCCGATGGGATGATTCCCTCATCGAGTTGGCGATCACCGCGTATCACCCGCGCCGGAGGGAGCCATTCGTGGTGCAGCTAAAGTGCGTCTAAAAACGAAGTCCTCCGGTCAGACCTGCAATCGAGAGGAACGAACAGCGTGGTGTTCGACATCGGTGCTCTCAGACCATGACGTTGATCCCGAGAAATTCACGATGTAGTGCCAAGGAGGGGACTCGAACCCCTACTCCTTTCGGAACCAGATCCTAAGTCTGGCGCGTCTGCCAATTTCGCCACCTTGGCTGCGAACTTTTTCCTTTCTCCACGAACGAGTTGCACATGGATCGGAAAACAATGATTCCCTGGTGTGCTACGGTTTGTGCTACTGTTACGGCATGAAACACGCCGCAACGCAGAGTAACGAACGGAGCCAGGGGAACCACCCGAAGAGTTTCTCTCCCGTGTTCGATAGCCGCAAGCGGAAGATTGTTGGGTTATGGCTGCGGGGGAACCGGTATTACGCGCAGCTCCGGGTCGATCTCGGCAACGGACACACGGCTCCTCGGCGGTTAGCCCTGGATGCCAGCAACCTGGAGGAAGCGAAGGGGGAGTTGGAGCGCAAGCGCACCGAGCGTCGAGACGGCAAACTCCCGGAAATTGGCTACCGACCGAAGTTCGCCGACCTCGCGCAGGAATACATCAACGGGCCGACCTTGGCGCAGAAGAAGCCGGGCACGCGTGACAACGAACGGCAGGCCCTCGCCCGATGGACTGCACACCTTGGCGGAGTGAGGGTAGATAAAATTACTGCGACCACGATTTACGGCTATCGGGAGCGACGGCTCACGGGTGGCGTGTCCGCGCGGACGGTCAACCTGGACACTGTGGCGCTCCGAAACGTGCTCAAGTTTGCCGTTGAACGCGGTCTGATCACACAACTACCGGCAGTCGCTCAGTTGAAGCAGAGGCCCTCCCCCAAGAAGCCTCTCCTGACTCTGGGAAAGCTCCATCGACTTATTGGAGCCGCATCACGCAAAACCACAAAGAACGGTGCTCTCCTCCAATACTACCTGCGTTTCTTGGTTCTGACGGGTGCACGGGAACAGGAAACATTGTCGGTCCGATGGACGGACGTGGACTTCAGACGCCAGACGGTGACGATCGGTAAAGATGGGTTGGCGAAGAACAGTAAGGAGCGAGACGTTAATTTTTCCCCAGAACTAGCCGCCTTGTTGAACGCGATGTCGCAGGAGCGGCCCCCAGATTGCAGTTGGCTTTTCCCTTCGCCCCGGCGGGGGAATCAGGACATTCCTGCCAAATCCTTACGGGGATCACTCAACTTGGCGCGCGATCAGGCGGGATTACCCACCGTGGGCTTTCACGATCTACGACATTTCTTCGCGTCCCAGTGTGTGATGGCCGGGATAGACTTCATGACGATCTCCACGTGGTTAGGGCATTCCGATGGCGGCATTTTGGTGGGCAAAGTTTACGGACACTTGGCCGACACCCACAAGCAGGCGGCAGCGCAGCGGCTAACCTTCTTTGAGGGGACCGAGCGATGAGCGAAGAAAAAGCGCAGCACGTGTATGAGCCGCTTCCACCGTTCTCTTTCAAGGGGTGGGAAGAGGATACCAAACCAGAAGGGAACGTCGATTTTGCGGAACGGTGGGCTGACCGTTGCGCCGAAGAAGTTAGATACCATCTTTCACAGGGAAGAAAGGACTTGGCAGAGTCAGAGGAACTTTCATTAGCTTGGTGGAAGCGATTAGAACATCTCCCCCCAGAAGAAGGTGAAGTTTTGGACCGGGAAATAGACCATGAAGTCGGCAAACTAATCGACGCTTTATTGGCTCGCGCCAAGGTTTCTGAGGGCGCGGCTAGAAATCTGTTTACGTTGGGATATAAGTTATTTAATGGATTAAGTTCACTCGCGGCACGTAACGATCCGACTGCCGCCAAGATGCTCGTTTTAACACTGCGCGATGCGGTGAATAGTTTTAACCTTCTTGCCCATGCCAAACCGGATATCTTTGTGCCAACGACGCGACAAATGCGAGAAATTCCGGGTGTCATTAGTCTGAACAAAGAGCTGATCGAAGGTAACGAAGGTTTGATAAAAAAACTCCAGCTTGGGAAGGAACATTCACTTGGAATTTATCAGGCTACCAAAAGGGTTGCCAAATTGGCAACGCCCACCAACACCTGGGCATCCAGACTTTATGATTACATCGAAAATGCCCGAAGGCTTTTCACCGTTGATTGGTCACGGCCAACTCAAACTCCCGAGTGGGCGGAACGCGCGATACGACTGGCTCCGTTCAGCAAAAACTCTTGTGATGAATGGTTCGAGGTAGCTTGGTTAGTCATACTGGAAGCAACCGAGAATAAACCCCTAAACGAACCCTGCTTATTCGCATTCGGAGAATCCGCGTTAAATAAAGTGCCGACTTATGGCGATAGCTATTCTGAAACATCAAGAGATCATAACGTGATTGCTAGAATTAGATATCGGCTCAAGGGGGCGTTCCATCTGCTGGTGAATAAGGGAGAGGCCCATTTGTGACCTCCGTCTCGTTCCGGCCGTGAGACGCGAGGGGCAAAATCACGTTTTACAAATAGGCAGGGAACACTCAAAGTCTGTAAGTAGTTCAGAATCAGTTTCAATTCTTACCTCCCGGATTAGGGACAATCCCGGAGGTAGGATGAGTTCTTGGGTGTTGAGGTCTGGTCGTGGTTTGCTTTCGGCATGACCGAGGCGCACCAAGCAACTGCAAGCAACGCGGACCCTTCGATTTTGATCCCCTTCGAGCGTTGGCTTGAAGGGCGTAACCTCACCCGAACAACCGGTTACAGATATCGAAAACACGGCCTGATCAGAGTGGTTAACATTTTCGGCCGTCTCTACATTACACGTGCGGAGGTTCAGGACTTCGATCGCCGTGCGGTGAATGGCGATTTTGCCTTGAAGGCTCACCCGCCTGTTCCGCCACTGAAGGGCACATCAAAACGTGTGGATCAGGAGTCCTACACTCATGATTGAAGCTGGAATGATAATTGCCTCTCTCAAACCAGAAGAACACCTTCACAGTGCGATGAAAAATGTTGAGTCAATGGGTCCGCTCGACTCCGTCCGCACCTGTCGAGGTCCCGCTGTGCTTTTGCCCGTCCAAAGGAATTACTCCGACGAAAATCTCGATGTCGGCTCAACCGAGAATTTGTTTCACCGCATCGCCAACCCGCCCAGTGGGAAATGCCAAAGGTCCGGCAGAGTGACCCGCAAATTAATATCAAAGCGAAGTTTGCACGTCGCTTCGGAGATGGGGCTACAACTAGGGTTCGCCTGAGTAATTGCCTTCAGTATCCGATGAACAAGCAAGGCATTCAGTCCATGTCCGACGCCTCGCTATGACCGCCGCTCAACATCTGGACGCTCTGCGCGCTCTGATGCCTCCCGGCATCTTCCGCGACGCATCACGCCGGATGTTGCTCGGGTTCTCTGAGGCCGATCTGGCCGAATGGAGAAACCTTCAGAATGCCCGTCGGGTCCGTGAATGCCGGGCGAAATGTAATGGTGGTAAATTGTCCGCAACCATTACAGAAACGCCAATGTGTAATGGTGACACGGAGGGGATAACCATTACAACAAGGCAAGGGTGTAATGATTCAGTAGGCAGAGCGACCATTACACTCTTAAACGCCCCCCAGGTTCCCCCCAGGTTCCCCCCAGTCCCCCCTCCTCCCCCGCACCTCCGCCCACCCGCGCTCATGCGAGGCCGCCAAGCGTCGCCGAAGTCTTGTCTTTCGCCGCCGCCTACGCCGGGAGCGCCGCTGGGATTTTGATCCCCGATGAGGCCGCCGAGGTCGGGCGGGCTTATCACGACGACCGCAGCCGTTTCGACCCTCCCTGGCACCGTCCGGCGCGGCAAGGTGGCGAGCCAACGCCCATTGGTGCTTGGGAAGCCGACTTCAGGACCTTTGCCCGCCACTGGCGCAACGTGAAAGCCGAACAGGCCAGCCGGCAGTGGCAAGGCCAGCGCCACGGCCAGCCGGTCCAACCCGAGCCGGCTCGCAAACACATCCGCGCCCTGCCCCCGGAGTGGTCCCCCTTCCAGGACGAACTCCTAGCCGAGTTCCCAGCCCAGGCCAGCAAAATTCGGGCTTGGCAGACCTTTGACGACGTAGCGGAATCTATGAAACCCCGGCTAGATCACTTTCTGAAGACCGCTTTTGCCCACGCCGCATGAGTGCCGCCCCTCTCACATCCATCCGAACCGTTGCCCCGGACATTCATCGCACGCTGCCGCATTCTTTGGAAGCCGAGAAGGCGTTGCTCTGCGCCGCTATGCTCGCGCCCGCGGAAGTGTTGGGCGTGATGGAAGGTCGGATCGTCGCCGCCAGCTTTTACCTGCCAGCCCATCAAACTCTCTGGCAACTGCTCTGCGAGCGTTGGGCGGCCGGGCTGCCGTGCGACGTTGTGAGCCTGACCATCGCCCTGCGCGCCCTCACGCAACTGGACGCCGTGGGTGGGCCGGCGTTCATCACGGAGATATCCATCTACATACCCACGGCCATGCAGGCGGATCACTACGCCGCCATTGTCGCGGAGAAGGCCACGGCGCGTGACATTATCGGAACCTGCACCGAATTAGCCGCTCGCGCCTACAACGAGGGGGAAAGCGTCCCGCTCCTGCTGGACGAAGCCGAGGCGCGCATCCTGACGCTCTCGCACTACCGCGGGCTGGAGGCGGCCGAGCGCGAACCTCAGCCGGAGGTGTTGGCAGCCATCAAAGCCATTGAAAGGCTCTACGAAACGAAAGGCGCTTGCGGCGGACTGACCACTGGCTTTAGCGATTTGGACGCCACGGTGCGGCTGCGCGAGGCGGAGATGATCGTCGTGGCCGCCCGCCCGTCCGTGGGCAAGACCGCCATCGCCATGCAGATGGCCGAGCACGTTGCCATTCAGCTCGGCAAAGCTGTAGGTGTGTTCTCCCTGGAAATGTCTTCGAGTCAGCTACGCCAGCGTTCCCTCTGCTCCCTGGCTCGCGTGAACCTTCAAACGGTGCGCGACGGCTTCGCCAGCGACGGGGACCTCCTCAACCTCACCGCGGCGTTCAACAAATTGGGAGCGGCCCGGCTGCGTGTGGATGACGCCAGCGCGCTGCCCATCGGAGAACTGCGCGCCCGCGCCCGCCGCTGGCACCACCGGTATGGCATGGCGTTGATGGTGGTGGATTACCTCCAACTCGTTCGTTCCGTGACCCGCCGTGCCCAAGAGAACCGGCAGATCGAGGTGGCCGAAATTTCCGCCGGGCTGAAGGCGCTCGCCAAAGAACTGAACATCCCCATCATCGTTTGCGCCCAACTCAACCGGGATTCCGTCCGCGGTGCGCGCCGGCCTAAACTGGGTGAGCTGCGCGAATCTGGGGCCATCGAACAGGATGCCGACGTGGTGCTGTTGCTCCACCGCCCCGAGATGAACACCGAGAACGAAAAGGAACGCCGGGAACTATTGGGCGAGGCGGAGATCATCATCGCCAAGCAGCGCAACGGCCCGACAGGCGACGTGCGCCTGACGTTCCTCAAGGAATACACCCGCTTCGAGGACCGAGTGTAATAGCGCGCTCTCTTCAAGGCCCCCTGCTGCCCTGCACTTCAGTGCATTGCCGCGAGGATAGCGGCAAATTACCCGACATCGTGCAGATGTGCTACACCCTGAGACGCGGTGCCTTTTTCCCGCGCCTCTATTCTGTAGCGATGGTAAAGCTTATGGATTAAGCACGGCGACGCCGTTTTGCGCTGGACGCACCCAGCGGTGTAGCCGTTAAAACTCAACGTCCCGGCAGCGGGCGTCGAGTTGGTAGCAAATGCGGGTAATTTGCGCTGGTCCGAGCACCGGAACTCGATCCAACGCTCCACGCATTTCCGCCGGGTTAACCACGAGCACCTCGCCCCGGCCGCGGCGATCTATGAACCAACCGGGAAAGGTAAGGATCGGGCGCACGGGCACCGGCTCGCCCGTCGCTTTGGCCAGGAAATCTCCCAGCCAACGCGCCTGCCGCCGGGCTTGCTCCAACGCCCGTGAGTCCCCTCCGTTCGCACTGGCGGTTCCCAGGTAGATTCTCTCCCCGTCGTAGAACAGCCGGTGGGCCTCTCCACGTTGGCTTGCCACGGCGATCTTCGGCTCTTTTTCACGCCGTTTGCGGCGGGTTTTGGTCTCCACCGCGTAAACGCCACCGGGGCCGACCAGCACATGGTCCACGTTGCCAAACTGGTCGGCGGGGACGTCGTGAAACACCCGCCAGCCCTCGCGCATCAGACCGTTCAGTTCCTCGCCCACGGCCCGCTCGCCGCTGAAGCCCAGACGCACGCGCCGACGTTTTATGTGCAACCGGAGGACATGGCGGTAAGCAAACGTGAATCCGACCGCGCCCGCCACACCCCAGGTTATCCACTCGATCCAGCCCAAAGGTCTGGGCGAGCGCAACGCGGTGACAGCCGCAACGGCAACGAGGGCCAACGGCCCGATGCAGATCCCCAACAGAGCCTCGTTGAGTTGGTCATCGAGCCGTTCCCCTTCACGGCGCAGGCTCTCGCCCGGTCCGCGTAACAGTTTGCGGTGCGCGGCCATCGGTGAGCACAGCTCGCTTGCTTGCTCACGCCGCCTCCGCAGGGCGAGCAGCGCCAACAGCAAACCGATCGGCACGAGAAGCGCACCTAATGCGAGGACAGATGGTAAGAGGTCAATGCTCCACATTGGGTGTGCAGTTGGTGGAAGGACGACAGGCGTCTTCACCTAAACAGCACCATCCGCGCCGCCTTCGATGCCTGGATGGTCTGCTTCAATCCTCCCGCTGGCCCCGCTGGTTGGTGGCGAAATGGGCGGCCGAACGCCTCGACCAACCTTGATAGCGAGGGATGTTATGTGAATCAGCAAGTAGTCTTCAGCCTGTCAGCGAACGGGCCTGAGACAATTTCAGGCTCCTGCACTACCGGTCGATCACGGCGGAACCGCCGACGCTCCGGCGTTGTCGGCGAGTTGGGTAGAGTAGGGCGTTTCGGGAGATGGCCGAGACTTCTTCCCGCGAAAGGGTTGGAAGGCCACAGGCCGGAGATCGCCTCCTGGTCGCCCCGGCCCCGAAGGGGCAGAGCTGGGGCGAATCGGCTCCGCAGCGGAGCCGAAAGGAGGCTCGCGGGTAAATAAGTCGGGCGCAGTCGCGGCGGGGCTTGTCACAGGGGCGCGATCAACGAACTACTGATGAAGATGAAGAAACCGGACGCCACTCGCAGTTCCATCCTGGGCACGGTCAATGCGCCCCGGTCTTCACGGCCTGCCCCGTCCGGTGTTCCTGCTGGCCCTTCCTTCAATTCGCCTCCCACCCCTGATGAACTCCGATCTGACCTTCAGGACACCGTCTGCCGCGATCTGCTCGGTCCCGCCGGTGGACCGGAGGAGGAACTCGATCCGCGGGAAGGCCGCGTGCGGGAGCGTTACCTCGTCGGCATCTTGGCACCTCGCGGTGACACGGAATCCTTTGACGAGGCCGCCACCCTGACCGAGTCCCTCGCCGCCGCCGGACCGGACAGCGTGGAAGAAGGCAAAACGGAAGGAGATTCAGCCGCGGCAGCCACCACCACGGATACCATGTGCCCCTCATCCATCGGGCTGAGCGTCGTGGTGGACGCCAGCGCCGAAACCCTTACCGTCGAGTGCGCTTGGGGCTACTACTCAAAAGCTCCCAGCGCCACGGCGACCAACGCCAGCGGTGCGCCTCGTCAAGTGTGGAAGCGGGAGCCGCGCGGTGACATCGTCACTCTCCGTCTCGACGGCGAAGAGATTCGCCGGCTGATCCCCGATGAGCGCCAGCCCGAGGTGTTTCTCACCGGGCTGATTCGCAAAGCCGAGAACGGTTGTCTGGTGACTATCTTCCTGGTCAACGGCCAGATGGTGGGGGAAAAGCCGCGCGACGAGCTTTATCTTTTTCAGCCGCAGATCACTCTCACATCGTCGGACGGCGCGGCCATCTTCAACCGGCGGATGCGTCCTGCTTCGGATGGCCTCCGGCAGGACCCGGTCTCCCGGCAGGAACTGCGGACGATGGCCATGCTCTACCGACACCGGCTGGAGTTTGCCACCGGCCATGGCGTGAGTGTTCACGCCGAACCATCCGCGGCGTCACCGGAGCAGGCGGTCCGGGTAGAAACTCGGGTGATGCCCTGGTATGACGTGCCGGCCGTAGAACCGCCCCGCCCGGAGGAGAACCCGCGGCTGGCTGGATTGATCCTGGATATGAAGGAACTCGCGGAACTCCCTTCCGCCAGCGTGGTGCGCTCCTTGGCGGTGCTCCCGGAAGCCTACGCGGCCTGGATCGCAGGCGAACACGCTCGGGTCGCCGCTGGTCGTGACGGGTTGGCGGCCCACCAAGGGGTAGCGGCTGACGCCTTGGCCTCGTGCGAGCGAGCGCAACAGCGCATTCAGGAAGGAGTGGATTTACTCGGCCGCGACCCGCGCGCGATGGAGGCGTTCCAGTTCGCCAACCGCGCAATGTGGCAGCAGCGCGTCCACGGCATCGTCGCCCGGCGCGTGCGGAAGGGTGAAGCCACCGTGTCAGACGGAGCGGCGGCCATTGACCGGCCGGAGAACCGTCGCTGGCGGCCGTTCCAACTCGCCTTCATCCTGCTGAACCTGCCGAGCCTGACGGACCTGCACCACCCCGACCGCAGCCACCCCACGGACGCCAAGGTGGACCTGCTCTGGTTCCCAACCGGCGGAGGCAAGACGGAAGCCTATCTCGGGTTGACGGCCTACACCCTCGCCCTGCGTCGGCTCCAAGGTGACATCGGGGGCCGGGACGGCGAGCACGGGCTGGCCGTGATCATGCGCTACACTCTGCGCCTACTCACCCTGCAACAGTTTCAGCGCGCGGCGACCTTGCTTTGCGCCTGCGAGATGATCCGCCGCGCCGACCCGCGCAAGTGGGGCGCGGTCCCCATGCGGATCGGCCTTTGGGTTGGGCGCAAGGTCACGCCGAACACGACCAAGCAGGCCGCGGAGGCGCTCCTACGCATCAAGGAAGCCGGTCGCGGCGGGTTCGGCTCGCCCGCGCAGCTCACCACCTGTCCGTGGTGCGGCACCGCCATCCAGCCTGGGAAGCACATCAAGGCTCTGGAGGCTCCCAGCAACGTCGGCCGCACGATTCTCTACTGCGGTGATGACCTCGGCCGCTGCCCGTTCTCCGCCGCGCAGGCCCCGAGCGAAGGGTTGCCCGTGCTCGTGGTGGACGAGGAAATCTACCGCAACCCGCCCGCGGTGCTGCTGGCCACGGTGGACAAGTTCGCCCAGATGCCCTGGAAGGGGGAAACGCAGATGCTCTTCGGCCGGGTCAGCGGCTGGTGTGAGCGCCACGGCTTCACCTCGCCAGAGGTCGAGGACGCCGGCCACCATCCTGCCGCCAAGAACACGGGACTACCCGCGGCGCGCACCCACGACCACGCGCCCTTGCGTCCGCCCGACCTCATCATCCAGGACGAGTTGCACCTCATCTCCGGCCCGCTCGGCTCGATGGTCGGCCTCTACGAAACCGCCGTGGACGAGCTTTGCGCTTGGACGGTGGACGGCAAAAGGGTGCGGCCGAAAGTCGTTGCCTCCACCGCTACCATCCGCCGCGCCGACCAGCAGGTGCGACAACTCTTCTTGCGGGATGTGTTCGTGTTCCCACCCCACGGCACGAGCCTGGAGGACAACTTCTTTTCCCGTCAACGCCCGCCGTCGCCGGGAACCCCCGGCCGCCGCTACCTCGGGGTGTGCGCCTTCGGCAAGCGTTACCCCGCCGCGCTCATCCGCGTTTACGTCGCCTTCCTCTCCGCCGCGCAGCAACTCTACGAGCGCCACGACCTGTCCGCCGACGCCTGGATGACCCTGGTGGGCTACTTCAACTCCATCCGCGAACTCTCGGGCACCCGTCGTCTGGTGCTTGATGACATCCGCTCCCGGCTCCAGCGCGCCGACCAGCGCGGCCTCGCCCGCCGACTCCTGCGTTACAGCGGCGTGGAGGAACTGACTTCGCGCAAGAGCGGCACGGAGATCCCCGCCATCCTGGACCGGCTGGAAATCCCGTTCAGCGCCGCCGATGACGCCGCGCGTGAGGCCGCCCGCAAGGAGCCGCGGGGCCGCGGCCAAGAGCAACGGCCCTACCCCTACGACGTGGTCCTGGCCACGAACATGATCTCCGTCGGCGTGGACGTGGACCGGCTCGGGTTGATGGTCGTCGCCGGTCAGCCGAAGACCACGGCCGAATACATCCAGGCCACCAGCCGCGTCGGTCGTCAGACGCCGGGGTTGGTTTGCTGTCTCTACAACTGGGCGCGTCCCCGTGACTTATCCCACTTCGAGACCTTCGAGCACTACCACGCGACCTTCTACCAACACGTCGAAGCCCTTTCCGTCACGCCCTTTGCGGCCCGTGCCCTCGACCGCGGGCTTTCCGGTGTTCTCGCGTCGCTGGTGCGGTTGCCGGAGGAACGGCTCAACGGCAACCTCAAGGCTAACGCCCTGACGGACCTGGACCCGCTCCTCGGCGCGGCGATGCATACCCTCGTGGAGCGCAGCGGTAAACTCACCTGGAGCCAGGCGGACGCCGACCTCGTGCGCCAGATGCTCGACGAGCGCCGCGACCACTGGCTTGCCCAGGTGCGGGCCGCCAAGGCGCACTGGCTCGGCTACCGGGATGCGACCGAGGAAAAGCGCAACGTCGTCGGCCTGCTGGAACTTCCGGGCAAGAAGGACCGCTGGGGATTGTTCACCTGCCTCAGTTCCCTGCGCGACGTGGAACCCACCGTGCAACTCGTCCTCGCCAACGATGCCGGCCTGGACCCGCTCGCCGACGACCTGCCCACGGCCGCCCCCGTCACCCCTCCCCAGCCATGAACGAGGTCGGCTAACTCCGCCCCAGCCAACTCATCTTCACGTTCGGCGTCGGCTCCCTGGTGGACCTGCCTGGGATGTCCGTGCTCATCATGGGTTTAGACGACTGGCGGGCCGAACGCTGCCGCGAGATCGCCGAGGACAGGCTGCTGACGGCCGTGCGCTCCTGCCTCGGCCCCAGCGTTCAACGCCTGCTCCTGCCGCCGATTGATTGGGACAGCGACGGCCTCTCATCCAGCAGCCCAAACGCCCCCGCGCTCGGCGTGCCGGTCTGCGCCTTTCCGCGTTGGCTGCGCTGTCCGCGGTGCGCCCGGCTGGCGACGGTGGATTCCGGGTTCTTCCGCTTGCGGCTGGACCCTTACCGACCGGAGCGATCCGCCTACGTTCACGACGGTTGCGACGGCGTGCCCGTTCACCCCGTGCGTTTCCTGCGCGCCTGCCGCAACGGGCACCTCAGCGACTTCCCCTGGATTGATTACGTCCACGAGAACCGCCCGAAGTGCCGGCCCGCCAGCCTCTCGCTCAACGAAACCGGCGTATCCGGCGAGGCCGCGGACATTTACGTTCGTTGCGCGGAGTGCAACGCCCAACGCAGCCTCGCCGACGCCTTCATCCGGGGCGGCGACGATGACGCCGGTGCGGACGTAAAACCCCGCGGCTTCCATGTGCCCTGCACCGGGTTTCACCCTCACCTGCGCCGCCGGGACACTGAACCGTGCGGGGAGGAAGCACGCACGCTTCTGCTCGGAGCCTCCAACGGCTGGTTCCCCATCATCCTTTCCCTGCTCTCGCTGCCTCGGGCCGAGGACAAGCTGGCGCGGTTGGTCGAAGAACGCTGGGCCGAGATCAACGACATCGAAACCCTGGAGGTCGCCCGCGTCCTCCTCAAGCCGACCCGCCAGCCGGCGTTCGCGGAATACACCCCCGAGGCCATCTTTGCCGCCATCGGGGCGAAGCGTCAGGGAGACGCCGCCGCGGCGGTGGAAGACAGCGAACAGCCGGACCTCAAAGTGCCGGAATGGGAAATCTTCACCCGTGGCGAAACCGTGGATCAGGGCCACGACTTCAAGCTCGTTCCCGTGGCCCCGCCGGTCGGTTGGGAGCCGTTCTTCACCCGCGTCGTCCTCGCTGAACGCCTGCGCGAAGTCCGGGCGCTCGTCGGGTTCAACCGCATCGAGTCCCGCGGGGACTTCACCGACGCCGATCCCGTTCTCGACGAGCGATCCTCCCCACTCTGCCGTGGGCACGCGAAGTGGGTGCCAGCCTCGGAGGTGCGCGGGGAAGGGTTGTTCATCCAGTTTGACGAGGAGCGTGTCGCCGCGTGGCTCGCCCAACCCGAGATGGCGGACCACGCGCGCAGCTTCCTCGCTGGCCATAGGCAGTGGCGGCGCTTCCGCAACATCCGCCCGGAGAGCGACGGCTTCCCCGGCCTGCGCTTCGTCCTCCTGCACTCGTTTGCCCACGCGCTCCTGCGCCAACTCGCCCTGGAGTGCGGTTACACCGCCGCCTCCATTCGGGAACGCATTTACAGCCGCGAGGCAACCGCAGACACCGCGGCCCAAGCCGGCGTGCTCCTCTACACCGCCACCGCGGACAGCGAGGGCACCCTCGGCGGGTTGGTCCACCTCGGCCGCCCTGAGAACCTCGGTCGGCTGATTACCGGCGCACTGGAAGCCCTCCGCGTTTGCGCCTCCGATCCCCTTTGTGCGGAACACCCGCCCATCTTGGACCCACGCACCATTCACGCCGCCTGCTGCCACGCCTGCCTCTTCGCTTCGGAGACCTCCTGCGAGCGGGGCAACCGTTACCTGGACCGTGCCGTCCTCGTTCCCACCCTGCGTGACGGCCAGATGGCTTACTTCTTCCCTCCCGGCCCCGATGGCGACGCCTGAACCTCTCGCCGACGCCGTCGCCAAGCTCGCCCGCGACCTCACGCCTGCCGCCACGGAGAGTCTCTGCTCCGCCTTGGAAAGCGTCCCACTTGGAACAGACCTCAAGAAAGTTCGCTTTGGGGCAGGATTCCCACCGTGGGTGCGTGCCCGCCTCGCCGCCTTAATCCCGACCGGAACCGCTGAAGTCACACCGCGAGAACTGGCCTTCGCCCTCCGCGTGGCGGGAGCTGCCGTTGCCCAAGTTCACGCTGCGGAAGGACACGCCGAACTGGTATGGAGTGGTCCCGAAACCGGCGTCATCGGCGTGCGCCGCACCGAACAGGTATTGCGTGATGTGATCGCGGAGGCCACACACGAATTGTTCCTGGTTTCCTTCGCCGCCTTTCGCATTGAACACCTCTTGACCGCCCTGCGGGATTCCGCCCGGCGCGGTGTCGCAATCCACTTCCTTCTGGAGTCCTCTGCGGAGAGCGCCGGTCAGCTTGGCGTCAGCGCCCGTGAAGCGTTCGCAATTGACGAAACGCTGGCCAAGCAAGCCACCTTCTACGTCTGGCCGCGAGAACTGCGTCCACTAAGCGCCAGCGGTCGCCCCGCAAAACTCCATGCTAAGTGCGCTGTCGCCGATCAGCATATTGCGCTGATCACCAGCGCCAACCTTACGGCGGATGCTCTAGAGCGAAACCTCGAAACCGGAGTGCTCATCCGCGGCGGCAATGTTCCCCAGACCCTCGCCCATATTTTTACCAGACTGGTGACTTCTGGCACAATGCGACCGGAATGACCAAACCTTTATCAGCTTTTATACCGCTGTGATGACACATTTCTGTAAAACAGTCCGGATTTGTCCAGAATTTAATTAGTGATTACTCAATATCAGATTGTTAGGAACACTTCGATGCCATCTCTGCTGATCATGAAGAAGTTAAGAAAAGAAAATGGTGATTATCTCCTCAAGACAGGTAGGCTACGGTTTTGCCCCCACAACCATTAACAGGGTGTCATCCGACACACCAGTTCGGGCACACTCAAAAATCTTGGGATCAATGTAAAAGTCCACTTTGGTTCCGACTGATGCAAAGGAGTCTAAAACGTGTTGCGCGTGTGACGGTATCGTTGTGGGGCCTCGCAGACAAACCCATTGACCCTTGACCGTGAATCGGGGGAAATGATCCCCTCTCCATTCGATAATTTCAAAGCCAGCGGCTTCTAGTGCGGAAGACATCTCACCGGCGAAAGTAACGGATTCCTCGTTAGCAGAAATGGAAGCCATCAAAATCTTTCCCTTCGGTCCGTTCGTGAGATACTCAATCAACCTGCTTCGCTGTTGGGCTTCAAAATGCCGTGGCCTCTCTCGTTCTTTACGTTCCTCCTCCAGTCGTTCCAACTGCGTAGCTCTGCGTCTCGCTTCCTCTGCTACACGATTTGCTGTTTCGAGTTTCAACCGTTCCAGTTGTCTGACCTCTTCTTGGGCCTTTGCTTTCAAGGCAAATGCAGTATCTTTTCTGAGGTTCAACTCGTTGTTCGCCAAAAACGACATTACTCCACAGAGAACGCCGAGGACGGTCAAAGTAAACGACGCAAAGCCTCCGTAAACATACCACCCGTTTAACATTCCTTCAGTTAATGAACCCATACGCTTTCCTGATTTTAGTGCCACCACTCTTGGGATTGATGTTTGGCTGCTACATTCTCGGGCATCAACGCGCCACCCGCGAAATGCGGCGACACAAGACTTCGGCTCAATACGAACCTCCATCAGCCATCGGCTGAGTGCGTAGCACTTTTCTAGAGGAGTCATCCGTTCGCCTGCAACAAGGTCTCCAAGGAAACGGATAGCACGCGGGCGAGCAAGACAAATTCCCGGTCGGTGACGCAACGCACCTGCCCCTCAATGCCGGCGATGATCCTGCGCGAGGCATCCCACCCGGCAAGCTGGCACCTGACCGCCAGTTCCACTTGGGAAAGCCCAAGCTGGTAGCGCAGGCGGGCAACCTGCGGGCCGACGATGTTCTTGGGTTCCCTGTCGGCCTTGCCTGCCACGTCGCCGAGCATGGCGGGCGGGCCGGACGGAAATGTCTGGATTTCCAGACAGGTTTGGGATGTGCGGCGCGGATGAAAACCGCTCTCGCCTCCCTTCTCCTCGCCTGCCTGCTCGCGGGCTGTGCCGACAACGCCGCCATCATCACAGGCCAAGTTCGCCCGGCCATCACGCCCGACCGGGTGCGGGTTTACTTCCAGCCGCCGGCCGGCAAGTATGACACCATCGGCATCGTCACCGGGTCCAGTAAGAACAAGTTCGGGTAAACTTGGAACCCGCAGACGCAGGAGTAGGCCCGGCGCGTGACGATGGGCGTGAACCGGTCGTGCCGCTCGCACCGGGGACACTTCAGCCCGGCCGGATACCGCTTGCGGAAGATGTCGGCGAGACACGCCGCGTCATCGGGGAACTTCGCCTCGAACTGCTTGTGCGTGAACTTCTCGACCTTGACTCGGAACTGTTTGCGGGGTGCCTTCTTCACCCCGCCCCTACGCATCGGCAGATTTCCGGCTGAGGTAGCGGCTAAGTTC
>CAXTFX010000008.1:0-6255 GCA_964243185.1 uncultured Chthoniobacterales bacterium | reverse complement strand
TTCGTGGTGACAGAAGCAGGGAGCGGCGCTAAGGGCGGGGATGGATTGGCTAGAAATTAACCGCATCTTCTTCGGGGCGCTGAAGGAGATCAAGGCAGTCCATGCATTCCCAGAATTGGCATCGCTTCCACTGGAGGATCTGCCCAGACGTTTCTATGAGATTGACCATGCACACTCTGAGTCAGTCGCAGCATCCATACGAGTGTTTTCGAGACAGCGAACATGGCCGCGGTTAACAGATAAAGAGCAAGCCCTGATCTATATCCGTTTGCGGTTTGCCACCAACATAGGCTCTTTAATCGGTAGGTTTCATCCAATCTACAATTCTCATCCAGTTGGATGGATGCGGCCATACAAGCTCGGAGACGTGGACCCATTTCGACTGGATATGAAAGAGATGCAGGAGGAAGATATAATAGAGTGCCTGCTAATTGCGCTGTGGAATGATTTAGGTCGTGAGTTTTTCGTTCGAGACCTTGAAGAATTTGGGCGTCTGATACACGGGGTGGCGTTTCCCTACCTGTAATGCTCATAGCCGACAGGTTGCGCCCCGCAGGCAAGCACGTCCAGCGGAACAAATCAACCCATCACGATGCGTTTATATTTGACCTACCTGTCTTGAAGGGATAATCACCAAGAAAATTACATATTAAATGCGGAGAAGAATCAATCAAAATTGGGGGAATTTGCCGCTCTTCAGTTCAGACCAAGTTGTAACCACCACCGAAGCTATTCCTCCAGCATCAATTTGAAGGAGAACTTCCTCGGCATTACTGGGTGACCATATGCTAGGCCACAGGACCTCGCCTATCCCAAGGGTGCCATCGGCTTCGATAATCACGCCTACATTTGTGACACCTTCGCGATGGCGCGCTGAAACTTGCTCACGTATCCAAGTCCAATTAGCTCCCGTTAAGTCCGGCGGGCTTAATCTGTGAAAAATAGGCGGAATAACCAAATCCAATATATCACCAACATCCGTTACACAAATATTAAGCAGTTCACTATCGTCAATGCAATTCAGAGTCGATTTGAGATCGTCGATTTCTGAAGATTGTGCCGAGAAGACGCGTGCTACTTCGTTTCTAACTTCTTCACTGATTCCAGGATCATCTAGAGCCGGCGCAAGCAATGAAATACTCGCCCACCGCAAAAACTTTAATGCTCTGCTTTTAAAGAGCTCTACATCCTCCCTGCTAAGAGCCTCGCGGATCTGTTCATCGAACCATCCGTGCCCGTCTTGAGCACAGAGAAAAAACCTTCTATGGAGTTCTGCGATATCACCTGTCAAAAAATCTTCTGCGAACCAGCGCGAATAAGCTCCAAGTGCAGAGATT
The DNA here is from genome assembly GCA_964243185.1 of uncultured Chthoniobacterales bacterium. Lineage (GTDB taxonomy): Bacteria > Verrucomicrobiota > Verrucomicrobiia > Chthoniobacterales > SZAS-18 > CAXTFX01. The sequence goes on along the minus strand of CAXTFX010000008.1, from coordinate 4,918 downwards.
TTCGCTGCACGGTCAGCCCTCCAACCTATCATGAGTTCGGGTGGGAGATTTATGTGTGCAACCATCGCCCTGCAGCGGTCAGAAACTTCTGTTATCGCTGAAAGTAATTCTGACTCTCGCCATAGTAGAACTGCCCCCCATAATGATGCTTTAGGATTGTTTGGGTCGGCCGTCTTGGTAAGTGTCCCCAAAGCGCCCATCAAGATACCAAAACTGGCAATGTCACGAAAGCCAAACCGGCCGCGGCGGAATAGATTGCTTCCTACAAGCCGGTCTATGATCTGGATCGCAACCGTAGGATTGCCGGGATCCAAGCCGCCTTCATGCATACCTGGCAAGAAAAACTTGCGTGTTTCAGGATTAAGAATCAACTGAGTCGTAAATTCCCCTAATGCACCAAAAAATCGAAATCTAACAGGAAATGCCGAACGGGCCAGTAATTGGCGTTGCTCTTCCCACGCGTGCAAGCCTTCCCAAGCTGGTTGATATATCTCTGACAAAAGCTGTTCTGCGTTTGTGGCAACAGAAAAAATCGAATCTGGTGAGAACTCCTGCGGATCTTGTCCATCCTCGACGAGTTTAGCATAAATTCTGGCGTCGAGTTTGAATCCCATCTGTTGGGCGTGTGATACAAACGCGAATGAATTTAGCGTTGCTATCGTAATTGCATATCCAGCTTTAGAGTGTGGATGTGTTGTTTTCCATAGCAAGGCAAAACCATGAACGTTATTCCGGTCTCCCTGCTCTCCAATAAGACTGAGTGCGCAATCTAGATAATCAATGTTATCCCGTGATAATAATCCATCACGAAAATACAAACACATATTAGCAGTCGCAAGCCCACCATGTGGTAGCAAATTTTGGCCAAGTGCTGTCCAGGGAACAGGTAAATGTATGTCAAGCTGAATGTTGTAAGCGTCCGTAATTGCTCGAAGACATAAAAGTTTTCGATTTCCCCACGTCACCAACGAACTTGCCGAATGGTCAAGTAAAGTAGAGTAATCTGTCGCAATCAGGACAAAAGAAACATCATATCCGGAAAGAAAAGGAAACTGGTTCTGTAATTCATGTTCATAGCCAATCAATTCGGTTACCGCCTCGCGTTCCGTTTTGGCGCTTGTCTTCAGTTCTATGATGACGAAGGAACTGCGTTCAGGATTGAAAAGCACAAAGTCTGGGTAGAGACGTTCGCTTCGTCTCAGCGAGACATTTACTGTCTCAGCTACGATCATTGTCATCTGGAGTTGTTCTAGCACGTGTTGTGCAGCTAAAAGGGCCTTTCTACGTGCTGAAGAGTCGATAGGAAACTGAGGATAGGCTAATGAACGATTCTCTTCAGAGATTTCATCCTTGATCTGTTGGAGATTCCGGATGTTAGCAATAAAATCGTCCTGCTCGACTATTCCCTTTACCCAAGTCTGTAGCTCTTGCTCTTTCATCGTTAGCTTCACAAGTCCACACCCAAGAATCGCTCCCCGCTCTGGCTGGCGTCCAGAACTGGCTCAATCCGCCAGGGACTTCCGTTCAGGTTTTCGGGGGGAGGCTCGGTGGTGGTGACAATATATTGGAATGGAGCTTCTCCCTCGGTGAACTGCTCCTCAAGCTCCCGCACGGCGGCGAACAAAGCCCGGTAAATGCCGGCGGCGAGGTCCGCCTCGCGGGGGCTGTCGTGGATGAGGAAGCGCGGGTGATGGCTGGCGCGGCGGGTGACACCCCAGTGGAGCGCGGCGAGATCGAAGGCCAGCAACTTCGTCACCTTCAGCGCCGCGCTGTCACGGGGGCCGTGGTAGAGCAGCTTTGGCTCGAGGCCTTTGCCCGAGAACACCACGCGGCCTTCAACTGCCGTGCCGAGCATGGCTTGCACGAAGCCGTCGAAAACTTGGCCAAACTCTAACACGGTCCCCTCATGGCGTTTGATGAACTTGGCGATTTCCCGGTCCAAGCGGTCCTTCTGCTTTGACACCTCCTCGGTCTGCGTCCGCAGGCTTTCCAGTTCGATGCGAACGTCCCGGTAGTCACGGAAAGCGGTTTCCAGCGCCTCCGCCCTCTCGCGGGGTTTGGTCAGGGATTGTAGCAGGGTGTCCCGGCTGGTTCGCAGGTCGTCCCGGTTCTTCCTGGCAAGGGTCAATTCCCGTAACTTTTGCGCGGCCAGTTCGCGTTGCCGAGCCAGCCGGCGTTGCTCTTGAGCAAGATTGTGGAGCATCGCCTGCGCTTCCGTAATGGGGGCCAACAGCGCGGCCTCGATCACATCGTCGTCCTCCCGTTTGTCCGCGAGCGGGCAGCGTGCGCGCCAAGCGTCGCCCAAGACGTGAGAGCAAAAGCCCTCGAAGGGCACCAGTTCCCGCAACGAGAGAAGATTCTGGTTGTCGTTGGCCTGTTGCAACGTGGCTTCTGCGCGACCCTCCTCGAACCCGACATTGCCGGCGAGTTCATCGGCGAAGAGCTGAGTGATGCTCCAGGCGGTTTCCGCCTCGCTGACCCGCTGGTTCAAACGGTCCATCTCCACGTCCTCACGTGCGGCGGCGAGTGAGGCGTCGGCCTCTTCGCGCAAGATCTTGACGGTTTCCGCCACGTCCTGTTGCACGAGGAGTTCATCGTCCACAGTGACTGGGTGTCCGAGCAGGGTTTGCAATCGGGTCCGCGCGCGGGCGACGACGTATTCGAGCTTGGGTTGCTCGCGGAGCGCCTCCGTATGGCTCTGCGACGTTTTGGCGTGGTCGCGCAGAAGTCCCTGCTCATCGGGGTGAATGACGCCGAGGAGGACCCGCACGAGGTTTTCCTTGTCCGTGTGCAAGAGGTCGGGGCTGCCGGACTGGCTGTCCTTGTGCCGCCACTCCAGCAGGGCACCGTAGTGGGCTTCCTGGTCGCGCGACAACCAGGGCAGAAGGCACGCCCAATCCAGCCGGCGACCGGAGCCGGCAAGTTGGCGCATCGGCAATTTCTCGAACACGGCTGCGTCCAGCGCCTCCTGGTATTCCCGGTAGCCGCCGAGGGGCGCGGTAGCGGGCCACTCCCCGTCCAGACGACCGTCGGGCACCGCGAAGGGATGACGGCCCGTTCGCCCGAGGGGACGGGCGATCAGCCAGGGTTTGCCCCCGAGCAGAACCTCTGCCAGCACCCAGCCGTTGCGATAGCGGGTGTTGAAGGCGTTGCGGAAGGCTTCCGTGCCTGGATGCGCCTCATCGAGCACGTAGCGCAGGAGGCGGCAGAAAAGCGTCTTTCCCGCGCCGTGGCCGCCGAGGCGTGATGCCTCACTGGTCGCGCCGTCCGGCCGCGCCCAAAGGATGTTCAAACCCCGACGCAACGTCACACGCCGCAGCAGGTTAGACCGGGCGGGAGGCCAATCCCCGTGAACGGCCAGCGCCCGCACCCACACCGCAGGCTCCTTACGCGACTCCTCCGGGGCAAAACCTGGGAAGGTTGGCTGACGCTCGGCGTGCATCGCGGGCATAAATAGTTGACGTTAGATGGCCAGGGCAATTTCACGGGCCGCGGCAATCCACTCTACCGACTCGGGTAAGGGGGGAGGGGTGTCTAGGGCGAAAGTCGAGGCGACCTGAAGAGCAATCCAAGCATCGTAAACCACGTCAGGCGTAAGGTTAGGTGCTCTATTCCCTTTCAAGCTGAACTGAGGTCCATCGGGAGCGAATTCAACTGCTAGGTTTTTGCTTCCAAGCGTCCGTAGTGCAGGCACCAACAGGCTTGGTGTGGCAGTCTCTCGCCAGCGTGCTTCCCAAGCGACAGCGCGAGCGATGTCCTCCGCCAAGGCGAACCGTCGCAGCAGAGCGGGTTTCGTCGCCAACACAAAGGCGTCACGCAATCGTGGCCAAGAGAGACCATCAACGCCACCCTTGTTAAGGAGGGCGCGGACAAGGTTCAGGGCATAATGGTTTGGATTGGATACAGGACGGGCGAAACCATTCGGAAGCACGAGGTCCTGTGCAGCAACGACGGGGACCTTGGCCAGCGCATTTGAACCTTCGCTAAACGGAAGTTCCTCACCTATTTCTATTGATGTCAGAGTTGTTGCTATAACTTGGCGCTTCTTGGCTGGTTTCTTGACCGTTGCTTGCGAAGCAGCTTCCTGCCAATAGCTCTGATGATTAAGTAGGAGCAACCGATCCAACAAGGTGCGGCGGGCAGCCTCGCTAATCGTAAAACGCATCCCCTGTTTAGTGGCGTAGAAGTTATGGTCGAAAACTAGATCGCTCCAGCCATATGCACAAGCAACGGCTTGGTCCACCTCAACGTGCAAGGCGCGGAGGATAGAAATGTCTGAGGCAACCTCCGTCCGATTGTGATAGCGGTTGTATGTCTTGGTTAAACCTTCTTGTCTAGCAAGCATCAGACTGCTGCGGTGGGTGTCCAAACGAGAACCCAACACTTCGAGGGAAGTGAGATGGGTCGGGAACGGGAACGTCTCGAATGTCCTCGCTAGGTTGTAATTTGGATCGTCTTTCAATCTGGAAGACGTTTTTTCGGCCCATTCGGTGTGAAAACTCGAATTCAACAAAGCAAAGGCCCCCGCCGACTCAAAAGCAAAAACCACAACCTTATCAGAAAATACCTGCTTGGGTGCTAACCATGCAACGCCCCAATACTTCGAGACCTGTCCGCAGCCTAAAATCTTAGCAAACCCTTCAATTTTTGCGTAAAGCCCCTCTTGACGGCCGATATATTGCCACCATAGCCGAACTCGGCTTTCAATCTTGTTGTCCATTCGCTGTAAGCGGACCGTCTCATAAACTCTTTGCCAACAGGCTTGATATTGTTGTGCTTCAACTTCTGACAAATTCCCAAAGTCAATCGCAAACCGATCGGATTGTTGAATACAGTTTTGGTTGATGTCCTGACCACTGAGAAAGGGTTTGATAATGTCTTCTGACTTCGGATCACTGTTTATCAGACAGGTTCGCTC
>CAXTFX010000007.1:0-26619 GCA_964243185.1 uncultured Chthoniobacterales bacterium | reverse complement strand
GACGCGCTCGGCGAAGGCGGCCGTGGCATCGTCGGGCGGGGGGCCGGAGTGGTTGGGGGGTTGCGGGTGCATCCCGGTTTCTCACCGTTCGGGCCACCGGCATTTCAGGAAAAAAGGGGAGCTCCCCGCCCCTCGCTCTCCACCTCGACCCGCGCCGCGGCGAAAGCCGCCCGCGCGCCGCGCCCGTCCCCGCGCATCCTCGCCACGACCGCTTCAAACCACGCCTTCGGGTTAGGAGACGCCGTTGGAGTAGAGGCGGGTGTGCGGGGTGGCGGCGAGGAGGCGCGAAACCGCGTCCGCGTCGTGGTCGCAGAGCGTCAGGATGAGGCCGTATTCGTCCCGGAGTTCGCCGTCCGGTTCGTCGGCCGGGGTGACGGTGGCGAGGGCGGCCCGCAACGGGGCCACGGTGGCCCGCCCCTCCAAGCTGCCCAAGCCGCGGAACGGGCGGAGGGCCACCGCCTCGCGGGTGGTCATCGTGGCGATGACCTGCTCCATCTGCCGGTCGAAGTCATCGTAGCGGCGCAGGGGCCGATACGTGTTGGCCAGGGTAAAGCGGTTGACGTTCTCGCGCGGTTCCAGGGTGGTGGCCCGCTCCAGGCAACGGAGAGCCTCGTCCCACCGGTTCTGGCGCCGGGCAATCTCGCCGGCCAGTTCCTCCACCTTGGCGCTGTTGGGCAGGACGCGCCGGGCGAAGCCCACCTCGATGCGGGCCGGCTCGTTGTCCCGGCTGGTCGCGAAGCAGTGTTCGGCATGAGCCAGGTGCACCTCCCGCCCGGGCCACGGGCGACGCGGCCCATCTCGTTGACCACCCGCCATGAAAACCACGCGCTCATCAAGTTCATCCTGCCCGACGGGGCGAGCAGCGACATCGTCGGCCACAGCTTCAACGGCTTCCCGACGGCTACTGGCGAGGAGTTCCGGCTCCTGCTGCTCTCCCTCGCCGCGAGCGGCCCCACCGCGGCCCAGCCGACCGCGCTGGACCGTTTCCTGGACACGCACCCGACGGCGAGAACGTTCCTGACCACGCAGCGCACGCCCGCCAGTTGGGCCACCACGCCCTATTTTCGGCGTGGACTCGTTCCGGTTCACCAACCGCGACCGGGAGAGCTGCTTCGTGCGCTACCAGTTCATCCCCGGGGCCGGTGAACGTTTCCTGAGCCCCGAGGAGTCGTCCCAGCGCGGGCCGCGCTACCTCGCCGAGGAGATCAAGGCGCGGGTGGCCCAAGGTCCCGTCAGCTTCCGGCTGTGCGCGCGAGTCGCCGAGCCGGGCGACAACGTCGGGGACCCGTCCATCGCCTGGCCGGACGCCCGCCGGCGGGTGCCGCTGGGCACCGTCAGAATCGAGAGGGTGGCGGCCAACACCCCGGCGCCGGACCGGGCGGCCGCCTTCAACCCGGGCAACGTCCCCGCGGGGATCGAGGCGGCGGACGACATGGTCCGGCTGCGCGCCGCCGCCTACCCGGTCTCGGTCAAGGAGCGGCAGTAGGGCCGCCGGCCGCGCCGTCAACGGGGGGCACCCGGGGCTGCTGGCCGCGCCGCCACGGTCGCCGTCGGTGGCGAGTTCGTAGGGGCCGGTGTCGGGGTTGACCCAGCCCAGGCGCGTCCCGGCCCCGCCGCCGGCAGGACCAGGATGGTCCTTTGCCCTGACCGAAGGGGCCGGCGCGGCGCGGTTTCAGTTTCCGGGTGAAAGCCACGGCAATGTGCTCGTGCCCGCACCCGCCTCGCTTCGCGCTGCCATCCCCCGAGCGGCCGGGCGCACGCTCCCGTCGGCACCACCCCGCACCCGGTAGCCGGAGGAGACCGTGAAGCCCCCCGGTGCCGGGGCGCCTTGGTCGGGTAGCCCCAGGGCGGAAGCGACCTCGCCGCCCCCCGCGTGGCGCAAACCTAACTGCCAACCGGCCAGTCGCTCCATGACCACGAGCAGGCCGGCGAAGCCCAGGGCGAGCAGCAGCAGGCAACGACCCGTGGACGACGGCGGCCCCCCGGCGGCGACGGTGGGCGCCGCCGACGATCCGGCCTGCGCCCAGGCAGCACCCTGCGGCGGGGCGTCCTGCGCGCGGACGGCTGGCGGGAAGAGGAGGGCGGCGTTGGTAAGGGCGAGGAGGCCGCCGGCGCAGAGCGGGGCTAAGAGGCGATGGTTTTTCATCGGGGTGATGGTGAGGGTTGACGGTGTCTTGAGGCGTGGCAGGACCGGATGGTCCTTTCCTTTACCTAAGGAACCGGCGCGGCGTTGTTTCAGTTTGCGGGTGGAAACCTTGGATTTTTTCCTGGGTCCGTAACCCGCTCGGCTTCGCTTCCCCCCCCGAGCGGGCAGCAATTGCCTTCCTTGTCAGCCCCGCGGCTCACCCCTACCCTGGGAGACTGTGGAGCCCCTCCCCGGCACGCTGGCCGAAGGCGCCGCGCCCTTTCGTCCCACCCGGTGGGGCCTGGTGCTGCGCTCCCTGGAGGGCCAGGCCACCGACGGCGCGGCCTCCCCGCGCGAGGCGCTCGCCCAGCTCTGCGAGGCCTACTGGCCGCCGCTCTACTCCTTCGTGCGCCGGCGCGGCTACCCCTCGGCCGACGCGCAGGACCTCGTCCAGGGCTCCTTCGCCTACCTGCTGGAGCGCCGCGTCCACGCCCGCGCCGATCCATCCAAGGGCAAGTTTCGCACTTTCCTCCTGGCTGCCCCCAAGCACTTCCTGGCCGACGCCTGGGACCGCGAGCAGACGCTCGAACGGAGCGACGGCCAGCGCCCGGTGCCGTTGGACGAGGGGTTGGTGCAGGCCGAGGTGATGGCCCTGGCGGACCCGGCGACGTGCGGCGACGCGGCGGGCGCCTCGGATGAGGATCAGCTCTTCGAGCAACGCTGGGCCGTCGCCGTGGCGAGCCACGCGACGGCGCGGCTGCGGACCACGTTCACCGCGGAGGGCAAGGCGCGCTGGTTTGAGGAGCTGTCGCCTTTCCTCTCCGGCGTCGGCCCGCCGCCCGAGCAGGGGCAAACCGCCGATCGGCTGGGGATCTCCTCGGCCACCCTGCGCACGCCCCTGCGCCGCCTGCGCGGGCGCTACCGCGAGGCCCTGCGCGCGGAGGTCGCCCACACGGTCTCAAGCTCCCGGCCCGAGGACATTGACGAGGAGCTGCGCCACCTCAGCCGCGTGCTCATCGCCGGGGTGCAGCGGCCTGGATGAACCCGAGGACGCCGGTTCTCCTCCCGCCGACCGGCAAAGCCAACGCGCGGTGCGGGACGACGTCAGGCACGGACTTTAACGCGCGGTGGCGAGCGGGGTGGGTGCCGGAGGGGGCCCAGCGCCTCGGCTTCCTGGTCCCTGCCGCGGTAGTGCAGCAGGTTTGAGAGGACGTTGACGGGGCTCAACGTGTCGGGATGCTCCTTGCCCAGCGTGCGTTCCTGCGCCTCCAGGACGCGGCGAAACAGCGCCTCGGCCGCGGCGTGGCTGCCCTGGTCGGAGAGCGGGTGCGCCTGGTCATGGAGGGCCTTGAGGGTGGCGGGGTGCTCGGGCCCTTGCAGGGCCGTGCGCCGATCCACGACCTGCTGGGCCAGGGGGATGGCTTCCGGGTAGCGGGCCGACCGCCGCAGGGCGACTTCCAGTTTGCTCGCCGCCTCGCGCCGGGCCAGCGGCTCCTTGTCCGCGTCGGCGAGGGCCAGTGCCTGCTGGTAGGGATCAAGGGCGGCAGGGTAGTGGCCGGCGGCGCCCTCACCCTCACCCAGCCGCAAGGAACACTTCGGCCTTGAGCCGCCGCCACTGCCCGGTCTGGGCTTGGGCGGCGCTCAGGCTTTGACCAATCCGGGTGAGGAGTAGGCGCACGTCGGCCCGTTCGCCTTCGAGTTGCTGGCGCAGGGTCTCGACGCTGATGCCCCGTTCCCAGGCGACCTGCCCCTAGGCGGCGACGGCGGGATCGCCGCGGCCGGAGGCACCGCCGCCGGCCGCGGAGGCGCTGCGCTCGATCTTGGCGTTAACCAAGGCGGTCAGAGCTGCGTTTGCTGCTGTAGCTGGGCTTGCACGGCGGCAAGCTGCCGCTGCCGGGCGAGGCTTTTGGCGGGCGACGGCCTCCGTGCGACGGTGCAAGCCCACCAGGAGCGCGGCACCGAGCAGGAGCACGCCGAGGGCGGCCGCCAGCTCGCGTCCGGTCCAGACGCGGGGGTGGTGACGCCCTCCGCGGGGCGGTTGCCGGCACTCGGCCAGGGCCCTCGCCAGCTCGGCGGCGATCTGCGGCCGGCCGGCCGGATCGGCCGAGAGCAGGGCGCGCAGGAGGTTTACGACGGGTCGGGGCACGCGGGCGGTCTGGAGCTGCCCGAGCGGCAGGGGGCGGTGAAGCTGGCGGTCGTGGATCTCGGCCAGGGTGCGACCGGCGAAGGGCACCTTGCCGGTCAGCGCATACCAGAGGGTGACGCCCAGGGCGTAGAAGTCCGAGCGGGTGTCCACCTCCGGCGACCCACCGCCGTCCCCGACGAACTGCTCGGGGCTGGCGGAGGCCGGCGTGCCGACGAAGTCCCCGCTCCGGGTCAGGGCCGCCGCCGCCTCCCCGCCGGCCGCCGCCCGGGCCAGGCCGAAGTCAATGACTTTAACGTGGATGGCCTCCCCTGCCACCAGCATGAGGTCGGCAGGTTTCAGGTCGCGGTGCGTCAGCCCGCGGGCCTCGGCGGCGGCGAGGGCGCCAGCCACCTGGGCGCCGATCTCCAGGACCATGCCCACGGGCGCCCGCCGGCCCGGCGCACGCGCGCCTCCAGGGTCTCGCCCTCGACCAGCTCCATGGCGTAGAAGGGCTGGCCATCCTCGAGGTCACGGCTGCCACGGCCGTGGCACGCGCGCCGTCGGAAGGGAGTAGCCGGGAGAGAAGCGGTGGGGATGCTCAAGGGGTGGCCCGCCCGCCCTTTTGCTGGTCAGCCGAATAGTTGGCCCTCGATCAGATCCACCTTGTCCTGCGGTCCGAACGCGCCAAGCGCGATCCAGCGCTCGTGTTCCCCCACCGTGATGCGGTGGAGGTTGGCCGGGGTGGGGATCGGGCCGGCGGGGGTGTGGGGGCGGGGGCGGGGGGGCTCATGGCGGGGCGGTGGCAGGGGGCATGGGGTTTTCGGGGCGGCCGTCCAAGTGGTCTTTGGCGCCTCGCCTTCCCTTAGAACTCCTCACTCATTCTGTTAGGAGCTCTTAAGCGGTTTTCGTTTGCCCGCGCGGGGCTATCGCGGCGGCCCGCCAGCGCCACGGGGCCCGGCGGTCATAGACCGCCGCTACTGGGGCGCACACCCAAGCGGGAACCGCTTTAGGTTACGTTCAGTCCCCCCACACGCCAGCCGCTTACCGAGGTTTTACTGGTATGCTAGTGGAATGAACAACCCGTCCACCCCTCCGTCCACCCCGTCGCGCACGGCCCTCATCACCGGGGGCAACACGGGCCTGGGCTATGCCTGCGCCCGCACGCTGGTGACGGGTGCCGCCGGCGACACCCCCTGGAGCGTCGTGCTGGCCTGCCGCGACCCGGCCCGCGCCCGGGAAGCCGTCGAGCGCCTGCGCCAGGAGGCGAAGGCCGCCGGCTCCTCTGCCCGGGTGGAGGCCATGCGCCTGGACCTGGCATCGTTCGGCTCGGTGCGGGAGTTTGCCGGGGAACTCGCCCGCCGTCTGGACACGGGTGAACTCCCGGCCCTGCACGCCCTGGTCTGCAACGCCGGCGTGCAGAGCGCGGGCGAGGCCGCCTTCACGGCCGACGGCTTCGAGCGCACCTTCGGCGTCAACCACCTCGGCCATTTCCTGCTGGTCAACCTGCTGCTGCCCCGGCTCACCCCGCCCGCCCGGGTCGCCGTGGTGGCCAGCGGCACGCACGATCCGGCGCAGAAGACCGGGATGCCCGCGCCCGCCTGGAACGAGCCGGCGGCCCTGGCCAGGGGAGAACTGGGTCCGACCGCGGCCCAAGACTCCGGCATGAAGGTGGGCCAACGCCGCTACACGACTTCCAAGCTGGCCAACGTGCTCTTCAGCCACGAGCTGGCCCGCCGCCTGCCCGCGGGGGTGACGGTCAACGCCTTTGACCCCGGCCTGATGCCCGGCACCGGGCTGGCCCGGGAAGCGGCTGCCCCGCTGCGCTTCCTGTGGCACCACGTCCTGCCCCGGATGATCCCGCTGCTGCGCCGGGTGCTCTCCCCCAACGTCCATCCCCCGGCCGAGTCGGGCGCCGCCCTGGCCCGGCTAGTATCGGACCCCGCCCTGGCAGCCGTCAGCGGCCGATACTTCGAGGGCACCCGCGAGATTGCCTCCTCGGCCGAGTCCTACGACGAGGCACGCACGCGGCAGTTGTGGCAGGCCAGCCTGGTTCTGACCGGCCTGGCGGCGGAGGGTCCCGCGGCGTGACCCCCCTTTCCCTCCACGCCGGAGCCATCCCAGCACGCCGATCCAACCCTTCGCCGTTGACACGAGCACCGGGGGCAACCCCCAGAACCGTGTGAGCAGCGCCCTCGGTCACGGCCGTCAACGCTCCGGGGACTGGTCGAACGCCCCCAGCTCCTCCCAGTATTGTTCGCTGTTCTCGTAGAGCCGATCGAACAGGTTGCCGAGACGCTCGTAGCGCTCCCGCCAGGCGGGGTTGGGCAGAATTTCCTGGTCGAAGCGGACGAACGCCCCGGCGGCAGCCGCCAGGTCCGGCAGCGCCCCGCAGGCGACGGCGGCGAGCATGGCACCCCCGAGCAGACCGCATTCCGGGTCGGCCGGGGTCTGGATCGGGCAACCGTAGGTGCTGGCCTTGATCTCCAGCCAGAGGCGCGTCTTCGCCCCGCCGCCGGCCGCGACCAGGCGCTCCAGCCGGCCGCCCCTGGCCTCCATGATCCGCAGGTTGCGCCGCGAGGCGAACGCCACGCCCTCCATCACGGCGCGGTGCAGGTGGCCGACGCCGTGCGCGCTGGTCAACCCGAAGAACTGGGCGCGGGAGTTGGGCTGCCGGGCCAGCCGCTCGCCGTTGAGGTAGGGCAGGAAGAGCAGGCCCCCGGCCCCGGCGGGCGCGGTGGCGGCCAGCTCGACGACGCGGTCGTAGCCGAAGCCCTTCTCGTGGAACGTCCGGCGCGCCCAGCGCATGGCGTCGCCGCCGGCGTCCAGGATGGCGAAGGCGCCCCAGCCGCGGTGGACTCCCTGCACGTTGGTCACGGTGGGGTCGAGCACCGGGCGTTCCGTGATGAGCGTGATCAGCGTCGAGGTGCCGGTGACGTCCGAACCCACCCCCGGCTCGATCACGCCCGAACCGAGCAGCGTCGCCGGGTAGTCGCCCACGCCCACCGCCACGGGGGTGCCCGCGCGCAGTCCCGTCACGCGGGCCGCTTCCGCCGTCACCGCGCCCAGGACGTCCGTCGGCGCGCGCAGCGGCGGGAACTTGGCGGGGTCCAGCCCCAGCAGCGCGGTCAGCTCGGGACTCCAGACCTGTCGTTCCACGTCGAGCAGGTAGGTGCAGGACGCCTCCGGGAAGTCAATGGCGCGCTCCCCCGTGAGCCGGAAGTTCACGTAGTCCTTCGGCATGAACCACGTCCGCGCCGCCGCGTAGGCCGCCGGCTCGTGCTCCCGGAGCCAGGCCAGCTTGAAGCCCGGCCAGGCCACCGTCGGCGGGTTGGCCGTTCGCGGCAGCAGCGCCAGGCAGTCGTGGGTCCGCTCGAACTCCTCGACGACGGACCGCGCGCGCTTGTCGTTCCAGAGGGGCACCCGGTCCAGGACGACGCGGCCGTCCCCGTCCACCAGGACGGTGCCGTGCATCTGGCCGCAGACCGCGACGGCCGCGACGCGCCGGGCGGCGTCCGGCTCGCGGTCGAACACCTCGCGCACGGTGGCGACCACGCCCTCCCACCAGTCCAACGGCCGCTGCTCGGACCAGCCGAACCGGGGCACGAGCTGCTCGTGCTCCCGCGCGGCAAACGCGACGGTCCGGCCCGTCAACGTCAGCAGGGCGGCCCGGACGCTGCCCGTGCCGACGTCAACGGAGAGCAACAGGTCGGGGGACATGGTCGTCCGGCGGTGGGCTCGGGTCGGCACGCGGGTTCACCGGGGGGTGCCGCCGGGGACGGTGGCCCCACCGCCCGCCCCGGGGAGGATAGGCGAACGGGACATCGGCGGGCGGGGGGAGGTGGAAGTTGCGACGGGGAAAGGTCACGCGCGCCGGCGCACCCACATCCCGGATTGGAACAGGACGGCCACGAGGATGATCACCCCTTTGACGACCTGCTGGTTGTAGCCGGGCACGTTCATCAGGTTCATGATGTTGCCGATCACGCCCAGGATGAGGACGCCGAGCAGGGCGTTGACCGCCGTGCCCCGGCCGCCCATCAGGCTGGCGCCGCCGATGACCACCGCGGCGATGGCGTCCAGCTCCATGCCCACGGCCAGGACCGGCGAGCCGACCCCAGAGCGCGAGGTGTCCACCACGCCCGCCAGGGCGGCCAGGCCGCCGGAGATGACATAGACGGCGAAGACGTGCCAGCCGACGCGGATGCCCGACAGGCGGACGGCTTCCTCGTTGGAGCCGATGGCCGTCACCAACCGACCGAAGGCGGTGTAACGCAGGACGAACCAGACCACCGCGAACACCGCCAGCATCAGGAGGACCGGGTAGGGCACGTTGAAGAGGTAGCCCCGGCCGAACTGCGACAGGGGTTCCCCGACGGAGCCGAGGACGATGGGCTGGCCCTTGGAGACGATGAGCGCCGCGCCCCGCGCGATGGTCAACATGCCCAGGGTCACGACGAAGGCGGGCATCCGGCGGTAGGCGATCAGCATCCCCGACAACGCCCCGAACCCGCAGCCGGTCAGCAGCGCCAGCGACACGGAGCCGTAGATGGAGGTCCGGTCCAGCAGGTGCGCGACGAGCACGCTGCCGCAGGCCGCCACCGAGCCGACGGAAAGGTCAATCCCGCGGGTGAGGATCACCAGGAGCATCCCCATGCTCGCGATGCCCACGGCCGAGACCTGCCGCGCGACGTTGCTCACGTTGCGCGCGGTGAGGAACGAATCGGAGAAGAAGCTGGCCCCGACGATGAGCAGCAGGCAGATGAGCGCCGTGTTGTAGCGCGCCAGAAACGCCGGCACGCGGGACCACTCGAACCGCGGGCGGCCGGCGGCGGGGGTGGCGACGGCCGCGGCGTCCGGCGGGGCGAGGGAGCGGGCGGTTTCCGGGTTGGCGGATGGGGAGGGCATGGGCAGGGGGGAGGTGGTCAGGCGACGAGCTGGTGGTCCCGCTCGATCTCGCGCAGGGCCAGGCGCATGATGTTGGTTTCCGAAAAGTCCGGCCGGGCGAGCTCGCCGGCGACCCGGCCGCGCCCCATGACCAGGATGCGGTCGCTCATCCCGATCACCTCCAGCAGGTCCGAAGAGATCAGGACCACCCCGAGGCCCCGGGAGGCGAGTTCGTCCACCAGCCGGTAGATTTCCGCCTTGGCGCCGACGTCCACCCCGCGGGTCGGCTCGTCCAGGAGGATGACGCGGCAGTCGGCCTCGAACCACTTGGAGAGCGCCACCTTCTGCTGGTTGCCGCCGGAAAGGGTGTCCACGGGGGCGTCCATGTGCCGCGTCTTGATGACCAGCCGCCGGATGAGGTCCCCGACGGCAGCCTCCTCCCGCTTGCGGTTGATGACGTTGCAGAAATTGGTGAACCGCCCGAGCACCGGCATGGTCGCGTTCTGGCGCACGGACAGGGAGGTAATCACGCCCTGGCCCTTGCGATCCTCCGGCACCAGGCCGATGCCGGCGCGCACCCCGTCCCGGGGCGAGCGGATGGTCCGCGCCCGCCCGGCGACAGACACCGTGCCGCCCTGCCGGGGGTCCGCGCCGAAGATGGCCCGCGCCGTCTCCGTCCGCCCGCTGCCCACCAGGCCCGCGACGCCGAGGACCTCGCCGGCCCGCACCTGGAAGGAGATTCCCTGCACCTTCTCGCCGCGTTGGAGATTTTCCACGCGCAGGACCACCTCGCCCGGCGTGCGGCGGGCCGGGGGAAACAGGGTGGTCACGCGCCGGCCCACCATCATGTTGATCAGCCCGTCCACGTCGGTCTCGCGCGGGGAAACCGTGCCGACCGTGCGCCCGTCCTTGAGCACGGTGATGGCGTCGGCGACCTCGAAGATCTCCTCCAGCCGGTGGGAGATGTAGATGACGCTCACGCCGCGCCGGCTGAGGTCCCGCACCACCTTCAGGAGCCGGCGGGCCTCCTGGGGCGCCAGCACGGCGGTGGGTTCGTCCAGGATCAGCACGCGCACGTCGCGCGAGATGGCCTTGGCGATCTCGACGACCTGCTGGTAGGCCAACGGGAGGTCGCGCACGGTCGCGGCCGGGTCGAGGTCAAAGCCAAGCTCCCGCAGCAACGCCGCCGCGCGCGTGCGGAGCTGGCCGCGGCGGATCAGTCCCGGCAGGTCGCCGAGGAAGATGTTTTCCGCGACGGTGAGGTCCGGGGCGAGCGCCAGCTCCTGGTAGATGATGCCGATGCCCAGCGCGCGGGAAACGTGCGGGTTGGTGATCTCCACCGGCCGCCCGCCCAGCCGGATCTCCCCGGCGTCCTTCTGGTAGGCGCCGGAGAGGATTTTCATCAACGTGCTCTTGCCGGCGCCGTTCTCGCCCAGGAGCGCGTGGACCTCGCCGCGGCGCACCGTGAAGGAAACCTCCTCCAGCGCCCGGATGCCGCCGAAGCGCTTGGAGATTTTC
Source organism: uncultured Chthoniobacterales bacterium (assembly GCA_964243185.1). Lineage (GTDB taxonomy): Bacteria > Verrucomicrobiota > Verrucomicrobiia > Chthoniobacterales > SZAS-18 > CAXTFX01. The sequence continues at coordinate 15,967 of CAXTFX010000007.1, read as the reverse complement.
CGCATCTCGACGCCGTGGTCGTCGGTGGTGGCGAGAGCTTCCATGACGGGAGGTGGCCCGGAGGCGGGAAGGTTCGGCGGGGTGGCGGGGCGGGTTGGATAACCCTCATCTGGGAAGGTGCATTCCCGTCACCCCGCCGGACCGGGAACCAGCAAGATTAGAACACCGCGTTGGGACGGATGTATTTGCTGACGTTCTCCTTCGTGATCACCGCCGGCTCGGTCGGCGAGACCTTGGGGAAGTTGGAGGGCAGCTTGCCTTGGGCGGCCTGGATGCCGATCTCCACCGCCTTGCGGCCGATCTGGTCGGGGTCGTTGCGGCCCGTGGCGCCGTATTTGCCCTCCTGGATGAGCTTGAGCGCCTCCTTCTGACCGTCGGCGGCGGCGAACACCGCCACGTCCGTGCGCTTGGCGTCGTCCAGCGCCCGGAGCGCCCCCAGCACCATGCTGTCGTTCTCGCCGAGGATCACGTTGATCTCGGGGTGCGCGGTGAGCAGGTCTTCGGCCGCCTTCAGGCCGCCGGCCTGCGTCCAGGCGCCCCAGCCCTGGCCGACCACGCTGACGGTGGCCTTGCCGGACTTGCGCAACTGGGCCTCCAGGATGCCCTGCAGCACGCCGAGGCGCCGCTCCTGGCCGACCGGGTTGCCCTGCTCGCCGCTGAGCAGCCCGATCTTCATGTCCTTGTTGCCGAAGTTGTTCACCGCCCACTCCCCCACCAGCAAGCCGTTGGCGGTGTTGCTCGCCTGCACCGTGGTGACGTAGTCGGCGGAGGGGTCAATCGTGCTGTCCACGATGATGACGGGCACCTTGGCGGCGGTGGCCTCCTTGGTGGCCTGCACCAGCCCCTTCGCGTCCTTCGGGTTGAGCAGCAGGACGTCGATCTTCTGGGAGAGCATGTCCTCGATGTCGGCGATCTGCTTGGTCATGCTGTTCTGGGCGTCGGTCGAGATGAACTTGCAGCCCATCTTCGCGGCCTGGTCCTTGGCCGCCTCCGCCTGCGCGGCGAAATATGGCGCGTCCAGCGTCTTGCTGGAGTAGCCGATGGTGATTTGCTTGTCCTTGGCCGAGGCGCTGGCGGCCAGGCTGCCGAGGCTCAAGGTGGCAAGGGCCGCGAGGGCGAACCGTTGCGCGATAGTTTTCAGTGGGGGAGTCATATGCGGGTAGGATGGAGGGTGAGGCTGGGTCGGGCATTTTGAACCTCCCCCCGCTCCCCGGCGGTCAACCGGTGACCACAACGTGGTCGTGGACGACGACGGCCGAAAACACGGACCGCCGGCGGGTTGAAGCCAAGTTCCTGGGGGGAGGTTGGAACCACCGCAAGGCTGCGGTAGCTTCGGTAGTTTTACTACCAATATTCAAGACGTAATCGCATGAAATCCTGGGACGCAACCAAAAAAGTGGCAATTATCCAAAAAAAGTTTTGCCCGTGTTTCCGGTTTATGTAGCATAACTACATGATTGGCGTTTCCCCCGGGTTGCTTTCCCCGTCTGTCCCGTGGGTGTTCCCCGAGCCGGCCCTCACCACTCTCCACCCGGAAACGGGGGTGCTGACGGGGGCCACCCGGCGTTACCTCAAACGGTTTGCCGATCTCGCGGGCATCTACCAGGACGAAGCCGCATTCGGTTGCGTGCTCGCCGAGCGCGGGCAGGAGATCTCCTACGAAGTCCACGAATTCCGGCCCAACGAGCACGCTGGCGACCTGATCTTCGGCACCAGCATCCTCCAACCCGGCCGGGTCGGGGCGGAGTTCACGCTGACCCGCGGACACATCCACGCCCGTAGCAACCGGCCGGAGATCTACCAAGGCTTGGCCGGCGAGGGGCTGATGCTGATGGAAACTCCCGATGGGCAAACCAGGGTGGCTCCCCTGCGGCCGGGAGGCATCGTTTACGTGCCGCCGTTCTGGATTCACCGCAGCGTCAACGTGGGCTCGGCCGCCCTGGTCACCTTCTTCTGCTACCCGGCGGATTCCGGTCAGGATTACGACATCATCAGACGCTCCCGCGGGATGCGCGCCCTGATCGTGGACGACGGCCGCGGCGGCTGGCGGGAAACGCCCAACCCCCATTACCGGCCGCGGCAGGACGAGGAGATTTCCCGCTGGTGCGTCGGTCTGACACCCCCGGCGGCCCCCGACGCCCCGCACTGATCCCGAACTATGACCGCGACCTTGCTGGAGAGACTTGACCAACTCCGGGTCATCCCCGTGGTGACCATCGAGGACCCCGAACACGCGCTGGGTTTAGCCGATGCCCTGCTCGAAGGCGGGTTGCCGGTCGCGGAGATCACCTTCCGCACCGCCGTGGCGGCCGAGGTGATCGCCACCCTGCGCGAACGACGGCCGGAGCTTCTGCTCGGGGCCGGCACGGTGCTGGACCTGCCCACCCTGGCCCGGGCGCGGGCCGCCGGGGCGGGCTTCGCGCTGGCCCCGGGTCTGGCCCCCGAAGTGGTGCGGCGGGCGCGGGACGAGGGTTTCCCGTTCTTCCCGGGCGCGATGACCCCCAGCGAGTTCCAGGCGGGCCTCGGCCTCGGGATCAATGTTTTCAAATTCTTCCCGGCCGTGCCCGCGGGCGGCCTGCCCTACCTGCGGGCCGTCATGGCCCCGCTGGCCCCCTACGGCCTGCGCGTGATCCCGACCGGCGGCGTCACGGCGGACAACCTCGGGGACTGGCTGCGCGAGCCCGGCGTGTTGGCGGTGGGTGGCACCTGGATCGCCACGCGCGCGGACCTGGCGGCGAGGGATTGGCCGGGCATCCAGCAGAAGGCGCGGGCGGCGGCCGACCTCGCGGCAGCGGCACCCTCCGGGAGCTGAACTTACCGTGAAAATATCCCCCCTCCCGCCGGCCGAGCGGCCGACGATGTATTTCGTCGGGGTGTCCACCGGGCAGTCCTCGATCATGCAGGTCTTCCCGCGCTGGGCGGAGTTCCTGGGCTTCGGGGGCAGCGTGCTCCAGGGCGTGGACCTGCCGCTGCACGCCGACCCGGCCGCCTACCGGGAAGTCGTCGCCTTCCTCAAGGCCGACCCGCTCTCCCGCGGCGCGCTGGTGACCACGCACAAGATTGACCTCTTCCACGCCAGCCGGGACCTGTTCGACGCGGTGGACCCGCTGGCGGCGCTCATGGGCGAGGCCAGCTCGCTCTCGAAATCCCCTGGCGGCCAGCTCGTCGCCCACGCCAAGGACCCGATCTCGGCTGGCCTCACCCTGGACGGGTTCCTGCCGGCCCGGCACTGGGAAAACGCCCCCGACGCGGAGGTGTTCGCCATCGGCGCCGGTGGGGCGACCATCGCCATCACCTGGCACCTGATGCGGTCCGCGCACGGGGCCAACCGCCCCGCCCGGATCATCGTTTCCGACCCCAACCCGGCACGGTTGGAAGAGATCCGGCGGATCCACCGCGAGATGAACGCCGACCTGCCGGTGGACTACCGCCTGGTCACCTCCCCGGGGGAGAACGACGCCGTGGTCCGCGGGCTGCCCGCCGGTTCGCTGGTCATCAACGCGACCGGCATGGGCAAGGACCGGCCCGGCTCGCCCCTGGGCGCCGCGACGCGCTTTCCCGAACGCGGCGTCGTGTGGGAGCTGAACTACCGCGGCGAGCTGGAGTTCTTGCGCCAGGCCCGGGCGCAGACGCGGGAGCGCGGCCTCCAGGTGGAGGATGGTTGGACCTATTTCATCCACGGTTGGACCCGCGTCATCGCGGAAGTGTTCCACCTGGACCTCCCCAGCTCAGGACCCGTTTTCGACCGGCTCTCCGCCCTCGGCGGCCGCACGGAAACAAAGCCGGCGGCCGTCGCCGCGTTGCCCACCGCATGAGCCGCATCCTGATCACTCCCCGCGCCCTCACCCGGGACGGCGACCCGAGCCTGGCACGCCTGCGGGAGGCGGGCTACGAACTGGTGTTCTGCGCTCCCGGCGCCACCCCGAGCGAGGCGGAGCTGCTCGAACTGGTGCCCGGCTGCGTCGGCTGGCTGGCGGGGGTCGAGCCGGTTTCCGAGAGGGTGTTGCGGGCCGCCACGTCCCTGCGGGTCATCAGCCGCAACGGCACGGGGGTGAACAACCTCCCGCTCGACGCTGCGCGGCGGGCCGGCGTCCAGGTGCTCCGGGCCGAGGCCGCCAACGCGCGGGGCGTGGCCGAGCTGGCGGTTGGCCTGGCCCTGTCCGCCCTGCGGCACATCCCCGAGACCTGCGCGGCCCTGAAGGAAGGCCGCTGGCACCGACGCGGCGGGCGGGAGATCGAGGGACGGCGGTTCGTGGTCATCGGGTGCGGCGCCGTCGGCCGCCTCGTCGTCCGCCTCGCGCTGGGCCTGGGTGCCCGGGCCGCCGCGTTCGACCCGTTCGGCGACCCTTCCTTTGCCCCCGGCCCGGACTTCGCCTGGCTGACCTCGCTCGAAGCGGGCTACGCGCAGGCGGACATCCTCAGCCTGCACTGTCCCCCTCCCCCCGATGGCCAACCGCTGCTCGACCGGACAACCTTGGGTCAGCTCCAGCCGGACGCCTGCCTGGTCAACACCGCCCGCGCCGGGCTGGTGGACGAACCCGCGCTGCTGGAAGCCCTGGACGGCGGCCGGCTCCGGGCCTACGCAACGGACGTCTTCACGACCGAGCCGCCCGCGCCCTCGCCGTTGTTGGCGCACCCGCGCGTGATCGCCACCCCGCACCTCGGCGGCTTCACCGAGGAGAGCGTCCACCGCGCCGCCAGCGCCGCGGTGGACAACCTGCTCCGCGCCCTCGGCGGGTAAACGGGGGTCGGCAATGAGCACGTTCTCCGTCGAAACCCTGGACGCCGAGCCCCTGGCAGCCCGGCTCGGTCGGCCCGAGCCGCAGCTTGCCTTATACTGGCTTGGCCAAGCGGGATTCGCGCTGGCGTGGCGGGAGTGGCGCGCGCTGATTGACCCTTACCTGTCCGATCACCTCGCCCGTAAATACGCGGGACACGAATTTAGCCACGAGCGGATGATGGCGGCCCCGCTGGCCGTCGAGGACCTGGCGCGGGTGGATCTTGCGCTCTGCACGCACCGGCACGGCGATCACCTGGACCCCGTCGCCCTGCCGGCGTTGGCCGCACGACGCCCGGAGTGCCGTTTCGTCGTCCCGGCGGCGGACCTGGAATACGCGCACGCGCTGGGGTTGCCGGCGGAGCGGCTCACGGGTGCCGAGGCGGGGCGGGTCCTCACTTTGGCCGCCGACCTGGAGGTGCTGCCATTGCCGGCCGCGCACGAGGAGTTGGAAACCGATCCCGCCGGCCGCCATCGCTTCCTGGGTTACGTCATCACCGCCGGTCCGCACCGGATCTACCATTCCGGCGACTGCGTGCCCTACCCGGGATTGGACCAACGGCTGCGCGACCTGCGCTGTGACCTGGCGCTGCTGCCCGTCAACGGTCGCGACGCCCACCTCGGGAGTCGCGGGATCGCCGGCAACTTCACCTTGGCGGAAGCCGCGGACCTCTGCCGGCGCGCCGCGGTGCCGGTGCTGATCGCGCACCACCACGGGATGTTCGCCTTCAACACCGTGGACCCGGCACGCCTGGACGAAGAGATCGCGCGCGCCACGACCGACCGGCTACGGGTCCTCCGGGCATTGCCGGGGCGCCGCTACGTGCTGGGCGAGGGGCTTGAACTCACCTAATGAAACCGTGCCGCCGGCGCGTCCCGATGTTATGACCCCGGAGATGGCCCGACGCCCAGCCAAGCCAAACCCCCGCGCGGGGTTCATTGACCCCAACCGAAATGTCCTGGAGGTTATCACCACTCTGCAGCCCGATCTGCGGCGCTCCGACCAGAAGGTCGCGGCGCTGGTGCTGGCCGACCCGGGCGTGGTGCTGGACGCGACCCTGGCGGAAACCGCCCGGCGCGCGGAGGTCAGCGAGCCGACCGTCATCCGCTTCTGCGAGGCCATCGGCTGCGACGGGTTCCAGGACTTCAAGCTGCGGCTGGCGCGGAGCGTCACCCTGGGGATGCCGGCCACCCATTCCGTGCTGAGGGCGGAGGACTCCCCGCAGGTGCTCGCGGACAAGGTCTTCGACTACACCATGAACAGCCTGGACTGGGCGCGCCGCCAGCTCGACCACCGCGCGTTGGCCCGGGCCATTGACGTGCTGGAAGGGGCGGCCCGGATTGACTTCTTCGGCTTCGGCGCCTCGGGCATCGTCGCCCTGGACGCGCAGCAGAAGTTCCCGCTCTTCGGCGTGCCCTGCTCCGCCCACACCGACGCCCACCAGCAGTTCATCACCGCGGCCATGATGCGGCCGGGCGACGTGGCGGTGGCCATCTCCAACACCGGGCAGACGACGGCGATCCTGGAAACGGTGGACACCGCCCTGGAAAACGGGGCCACCGTCATCGGCATCTCCGGGCACCGCAGCCCCCTGATCCAGCGCTGCCACGTTGGCCTGATCATTGACACCCTGGAAAACACGGACCTCTACACGCCGACCATCTCGCGCCTGGCGGCCCTGGTGCTCGTGGACGTGCTGGCCGCCGCCGTGGGCTTCCGCCGCAACCCCGCGCACCACGCGCAACTCGTGCGCATGAAGCAGCGCCTGGCGGCCATGCGCGCCGGTCAGCGACCTTTTAGGAACCCGCCCCGACGGCTTCAGCCCTGAACTGGTTTCCGGTAGTTTGCACCCGGCGGGGGTCGAACCCACAACCTTTGGCTTCGGAGGCCAACGCTCTATCCAGTTGAGCTACGAGTGCGTGCGCGGAGTCACGGAGGGCGAGGTTAAAACCGCCATCTTCCTTTTGCAAGCCCGCGGGGTGCGGCTATCGCTGGGACCCGAGCCATGCCGCCGCCCCCCTCCTCGCCCGCCGCCCGCCCCCGCCGACTCCTCGTCAAACTCGGCACGGGCCTGCTCACCCGGCCGCGGGCAGAAACGCTGGACCAGAACCAGTTCCGGCGGCTCACCGCGGAGGTCGCCGCCCTCGTCAAGGCCGGGACCCAGTGCCTGCTCGTCACCTCCGGGGCCGTCGGCGCCGGGATGCGCGCGCTGGGGCTGGAGGAGCGCCCGCGGGACGACCTGCCAGCCGTGCAGGCGTGCGCCGCCGTGGGTCAATCCCGGCTCATGCGCCTCTACGAGAGCCTCTTCGCGCGCCGGGGACTCATCGCCGCCCAACTCCTCCTCACCCACGGCGACCTCGACAGCCGCCAGCGTTACGCGAACTTCCGCAACACCCTGGAACGGCTGCTGGCCGTCCCCGGCGTCATCCCGATCATCAACGAGAACGACTCCGTGGCGGTGGAGGAACTGCGCTTCGGCGACAACGACCGGCTCTCCGCGGAGGTCGCCGTCCTCGCCCGGGTGGACCTCCTGGTCATCCTCACCAGCGCCGAGGGGCTGACGCGCGAACCCGACGGCGCGGGGGAGCCGATCCCGCTGGTCGAGGACATTGACGCCGTCGCGCACCTCGCCGGCGGGGGCGGCGGCCGGCTGTCCGTCGGCGGCATGGCCTCCAAGCTGGAAGCCGTGCGCCTGGCCGTCGGCGCGGGCGTCCCGGCCGTGATCGCCAACGGCCGCACGCCGGGGCTGCTGGCGCGGATCGTCAACGGGGAAAGCGTGGGGACGCGGTTCGCCGTGCCGGAGCGGGGCTGAGGCTGTCCGCAGATTACGCCGATTACGCCGATGATTTAGGGGTGAAGAAAAGCTGGGGGCGCCGCCTGACGAATCTCTGAACCCCTTCTGAAAATCGGCGTAATCGGCGTAATCTGCGGATAAACTCCGCCCGATGGACCTCGCCGACCAGATCCACGCCCTCGGCCGCCGCGCCAAGGCCGCCAGCCGCGCGCTCGCCCGCGCCACGCCCGCCGAGAAGGCCGCCGCCCTGCGCGCGATGGCCGACGCGCTGGAAGCCGCCGCCCCGGCCATTCTCACCGCCAACGCCGGGGACCTCGCCCGCGGCACGGCCGCCGGTCTGTCCGCCGCCATGCTGGACCGGCTCCGGCTCAACGAGGCGCGCCTGGACGCCGTGGCCGACGCCGTGCGCGCCGTCGCGGACCTGCCCGACCCCGTCGGCGAGAACCTGCGGCGGTGGACGCGGCCCAACGGCATCGAGATTTCCAAGGTGCGCGTGCCCATCGGCGTCGTCGGCATCATCTACGAGTCCCGCCCGAACGTCACCGCCGACGCCGCCGCGCTGTGCGTCAAGGCCGGCAACGCCGCCCTCCTGCGCGGCGGCTCGGAGGCGCTGGCGACCAACCGCGCCCTGACCGATGCGCTCGGCGCCGGGCTGACGACCGCGGGCCTGCCGGCGGACGGCGTGCTGCTCATCCCCCGGCCCGAGCGCGAAGCCGTCGCGCTCATGGCGGCGATGGACCAGTTCGTGGACGTGATCGTCCCCCGCGGCGGCCGGGGGCTGATCGAGGCCGTCGTCGCCAGCGCGCGGATGCCGGTCATCAAGCACTACGACGGCCGCTGCACCCTCTACGTGGACCGGTCCGCCGACCTGACGATGGCCGCGAACCTGGCCGAAAACGCCAAGTGCCAGCGCCCCGGCGTGTGCAACGCCATCGAGACGATGCTGGTCCACCACGAGGTCGCCCCCGCGTTCCTGCCCGCCGTGGCCGCCCGCCTGTGGGCGCGCGGCGTGGAGATCCGCGGCGACGAACGCTGTGCCGAATGGTTGACAGATGGCCGCATGGTCCCCGCCAAACCCGCGGACTGGGACACCGAGTTCCTCGACCTGATCCTGGCCGTGAAGGTCGTCGGCAGCCTGGACGAGGCCATCGCGCACATTGAAACCCACGGCTCGCACCATTCCGACGCCATCGTCACGGCCGACCCCGCCCGGGCCGAGCGTTTCCTCAACGAGGTGGACTCCGCCACCGTTTACTGGAACGCCTCCACCCGCTTCACCGACGGCGGCGAGTTCGGCTTCGGCGCCGAGATCGGCATCTCCACCGACAAGCTCCACGCCCGCGGCCCGATGGCCCTGGAGGAGCTGACGACCTACAAATACGTCATCCGCGGCAACGGGCAGGTCCGAGAGTGAAATTAGGAATTAAGAACCAGGAGCTAGGAAGCAGGCAATTGGAGGTAGCGCGTTTCCCTAGAACTCTGCTTATCCTGGTTCCTAACTCACAACTTCCCCATGCCCCGCATCCTCTCCGGCATCCAACCCAGCGGCGCGCTGCACCTGGGCAACTACTTCGGCGTCATGCGGCCGGCCGTCGCGCTCCAGGAGCGCGGGGAACCGTATTACTTCATCGCCGACCTGCACGCGCTGACCTCCGTGCGCGACCCGGCGCGGCTGCGGGAGTTCACCCGCGGGGTGGCGCTGGATTTCCTCGCCTGCGGGCTGGACCCGGCGCGCGCGTGCTTCTTCCGGCAGTCGGACGTGCCGGAGGTCACGGAGCTGGCGTGGGTCCTGTCCACCGTCGCGCCGATGCCGATGCTCCAGAACGCCCACTCGTATAAGGACAAGGTCGCCCGCGGGCTACCCGCCAGCGTCGGGCTGTTCGCGTATCCCGTGCTCATGGCGGCGGACATTTTGCTCTACGACAGCGACCTCGTGCCCGTCGGGAAGGACCAGAAGCAGCACCTCGAGATCACCCGCGACCTCGCCGCCAAGTTCAACGAAACCTACGGCGAGGGCACCCTCAAGCTGCCCGCGCCCGTCATCGCGGAGGACACGGCCGTCGTCCCCGGCACGGACGGGCAGAAGATGTCCAAGAGCTACGGCAACACCCTGGACCTGTTCGCCGAAGAGAAGGCGTTGCGGAAGAAGGTCATGGCGCTGGTGACGGACTCCACGCCGGTGGATGAGCCGAAGCCGACCGAAGGCTCGACGCTCCTGGCGCTCTACCGGCTCGTCGCCCCGACGCCCGCGGACGCGGCCACGATGGAGGCGGAGTTCCGCGCGGGCGGCGTGGGCTACGGGGAGTTCAAGAAACGGCTGTTTGGCGCGACGTGGGAACTCTTCGCCCCGATGCGCGCGCGCCGGGCGGAGCTGCTGGCCGACCCCGGCCACGTCGAGCGCGTGTTGAGCGAGGGCGCGGCGCGCGCGCGGGCCGTCGCCGCCGGCGTGCTCGGGCGGGTGCGGACGGCGGTGGGATTGTGGTGAACCGCCGCCCGCTGGCACGGGTTTGGCTGGGAAGACGTTGGCGGAACGTCACCGCCTGCCGCCATGATCCCTCCCCTCGTCCTCCTCGTCGTCCTGCTGCTGGGTTGCCTGGTGAACCTCGGCGCGTTCCTCTGGAGCTGCGTTCTCTGCGGCCGGCGAAGCGTCGTCTGGCTGCTGGCGTTTCTGCTCGTGCCCTTTGCCGGCCTCGTCTTCTTGGTCAAGTTCTGGTCGGAGGCCAAGCGGCCGTTCTTCCTGAGCCTCGTCGGGACCGGGTTGATGCTGGTGCCGGCGCTGCTGAACCCGCAGGCGCTCGCCCAGGGGCTCCGGGATCGGGACCCTTTCCACCTGGCCGGCCCCCCGCGGCCGGGACCCGCCGCCCCCGCAACCGGCGGCGCGCCGGCAACCGCCCGACCCGCCGTGAGCGAGACCCTCCAGCGGGAGCAGGCGGCGGTGGAGACCAACGAGCGGCGGCAACGCCAGGCGCAGGAGACCCGCGCGGCCTACGACAAGCACCGCGCGGAGGCCGACGCCCTCTTCAAGGACCTCAACACCCGCCGCGCCAAGCTCAAGGTGGACGACGCGGCGGCCGTGGCCACCTTCAACGCGGCGGCGGCCCGCTACGCCGCCCTGCTGGAGCAAACCAAGGCCGAGCGCGGAATCCTGGACGCCGCCGCCGCGCCTCCCCCCGCCGCCGCTCCGGCCCCCCCGGCGACCGCCGCCCCCACCCCCGCGCTGGCCGACAACAAAAAGCCGGCCGCCAGCCCGCCGGGCCTCTACCGCCGCAGCATAGACGCCGCCCGCACCGCGCGGGATGCCGCCTCCACCCGGACGGCCGAAGCCGGGCGATAAAGGGGTCCGTTCCAGGTGGAGGGAAAGTAGGCCGCGCCGGAGTTTGGTCCGCAGATTACGCAGATTAAACGCAGATTATTTTCTGAGGTGGAGAAAGACCGGGGGCGACCGCCCTTGGCAGTAGCGGGCGCAACTTGACCGGCGGCGGGGGGGTAGGCGGCTCATCCCTAAGCAGCCGCCGTTCTCGGTTTCGACGCGCCCCCCCGCAGCGGCTTAAGGACGAGCCGCCCTACCCCCCGCCGCCGCCGAGGCTGCCAGACTGAGCCCCGACCCCCCTCTAGCCGAAACTCTGAACCCCTCGCCTTCAATCTGCGCCAATCTGCGTCATCTGCGGACAAAAGAGACCTCCGCCGGAGGCTTCAGTTCACGGGTTCCCCGCCGCCGTCTCCGAGCAGGTAGCGGCGGATGAACTCGACGGTGGCGTAGAACTGGAAGTCGGCGTTTTTCTTCCTGGCGAAGCCGTGGCCCTCGTCCTTCGCGAGCAGGTAGGGCACGGGGGTGCCCTGTTTCTTCAACGTCGCCACGATCTGCTCGGCCTCGGCGCGGGGGACGCGCGGGTCGTTGGCGCCCTGGATGACGAAGAGCGGTTTGGTGATCTTGGCGGCGTTGTTGAGCGGCGCGGTGCGCTCCATGAACTCGGCCGTGGCCGGGTCGCGCTCGTCGCCGTATTCCGCCCGGCGCAGGTCGCGGCGGTAGCTCTCGGTGCGCTCGAGGAACGTCTTCAAATTGGACATGCCGACGATGTCCACGGCGCAGCGGATGCGGTCGGCGTAGAGCGTCGCGCAGGCCAGGGTCATGTGTCCGCCGTAGGAGCCGCCGGTGAGCATCACGCGGTCGGCGTCCAGGTTCGGTTGTTGTTTAATCCAATCGAGCAACGCGCCGATGTCCTTATAGGAATTCTCGCGCTTGAGGCCGTTATCCAAGGTCAGGAACGTCTTTCCGTAGCCGGCAGAACCGCGCACGTTGGGGAAGATGATGGCGCAGCCGAGCTCGTTGAGCAGGTAGTTGTTGCGGCCGAGGTAGCCGGGGCGGTATTGCCCCTCCGGGCCGCCGTGGATGTTGACGATGACGGGGCGTTTGCCGGGGTGTTTGGCCGCGTCGGGGGCGTAGAGGAAACCGGAGACGTCGAGGCCGTCGAAGCTCTTCCACCTCACCAGTTGCGGCGCAACGAAGCGGCTGGCGTTCAGGCCGCCGGTTTCGCTCTGCGTCCACCGCTCCTCGATCTCGATCCGATCGCTGAGCAGCACGGATGAGAACACGTCTGACGGTGAAGCCGAGTTGGTCAGGGAGAAGCCGATTTCACGCGCGCTCGGATGCCAGGCAACGCCGGTGATGACACTTTCTTTATAGTTCACGGCGCCGATCTGCCGCATCGTAAACTCCCGCGGACTTCTTCGTTCGTAGGTGAGCAAGTAAACTTTGCTGGCTCCGTCCACGTTGACGCTCAACGCGATCTTGTGACCGTCGTTGGCGAGCTCAAAGTCCTCGACGCCCCAGGCCGCGTTAGTGCTGGCTTCAAAGTAGTATGGCTGCTTCGTCTCGAGGTCGTAGTAAACCAGACGTGGCACGTCACTTTGGTTGTCGGTCAACAAGAAAATGCCTTTGCGGTCCTTGGTGAAGCGCGCCTTGGTTCGGGCAATTTTCTCTTCGCCCGGGATTCGCGGCGTCAGCTCGATCCGTTCGCCGGTTTGAGCGTCGAACAGCCAGAGGTAGGTTTCGTTGACGGAAACGTATTCGAGCACGAGCAGCCGGGCGTCGTCGGGCGACCAGTCCTCGACCTGCCAGCCGCCGCCCTTGACCTCCGCCAATAGTTTCGCGCTCTGCGGGTCCAGCGGGTCCTGGACGTAGAGGTCGGTGTCGGTGCCGTTGCGCCGGGTGCTGGTGTAGGCAAGGCGCCGGCCGTCGTGGGAGAATACCGGGGCGGAATGGCGGCTCCTGCCGTCGGTCAGGAGCGTCACGTCGCCGGTTGCCAGGTCGTAGCGGTAGTTCTGGAAGAACTCGGCGCCGCCGGTGCCCTTGCTGAAGACGAAGAAGTCGCCGCGGGTCGGCTCGAAGGTGGCGCTTTCCACGCGGTCGGGGAAAAAGGTCAACTGCGTGCGCGCCCCGCCGGGGTTTTTGACCAGGTGGACCTGTTGCGTGTCGGCGAACCGGGTGAGGACCAGCATCTCCCGCCGGAGCGGGTGCCAGTCGGCCAGGGTCGCGGCGCGGAACTCGGTGTAACGGCCGGCGCGCTCGGGCAGGTCGGCCGGGACCGGGGGGACGTGGTCCAGCACGAGGCTCTCCGGCGGGGCGAAGCTGGTCGGGACCTCGGCAGCGTGGAGGGGCAGGCAGAGGGCAAGGAAAAGACCGAGGCAAGGGAGGACGGCACGCATCTCCCGGGAGATACGCAGCCCGTCCGAAGCCGGTTGGGTCTCCCCGTTAAAGCGCTGGAGGGAGGCAGGCCCTTGCCTCCCCGGATTTGCCTTCCAAGACCCCGGCACGGCCAAACCGAGACCTTCTGCCAAGGGGCGAGTCAGCCCGAAGGCAACGTCAGGGAGGCAAGGGCCTGCCTCCCTCCAGCGCCCTCAGGCAGCCGTTTTTAACTCCGCGAAGAGCAGCCGGCCGGCGGCGGTCTGCACGCTGGAGCCGACGACGACGCTAACGGTCTGCCCGAGGGCGGGCCGGCCGCGGTTGACGATGATCATGGTGCCGTCGGGCAGGTAGCCGACGGCCTGGTGGGGCTCGCGGCCCTCTTTGACCAGGATCAGCTCGATCTCGTCGCCGGTATTGAGGGTCGGGCGCAGGGCGCGGGCGAGGTCGTGCAGGTTCAGCGCCGCGACGCCCTGGAGGCGGGCAACGCGGTCCAGGCCGGAGTCGTTGGACAACAGGCGGCAGCCGAGGAGCTTGGCGAGGTTGATGAGCCGGGCGTCGGTGGGCAGCGGCGCGGTGTCCGGCGCGGCGGAGTCGTGGACGGTGACGGTGACGCCGGGGTCGCGCCGGAGGGATTCGAGGTGGTCGAAGCCGCGCCGGCCGCGGTCGCGCTTGAGCGGGTCGGCGGAGTCGGCGAGAGCCTGGAGCTCCTCCAGGATGAAGCGCGGCACGACCAGGGCGCGGGGCAGGAACCCGGCGGCGACGACGTTGGCGACGCGGCCGTCAATCAGGATGTTGGTGTCCACCAGCACGGGCGCCTCCGGCTCGGGCTGGCGGGACAGCCGCACGTAGGGGATGAGCAGGGAGAACTCGTCGCGGTTCGCCCGGATGGCCAACATCATGCCGAGGTAGGCGAAGGCGCCGTAGAGCAGCAGGGAGAGGAGCCACTGGACGTCCTCCGGCTCGTAGCGCAGGACGCCGCTGGCGCGCAGGAGCGTGGCAAAGGCCAGCCCGAGGAGCAGCCCGAAAGTGGCGGAGGAAAACGCGCGCAGGGTGAGTCCCTTGAGCAGCCGGTCGGCGAGGACGAGGACGAGGGAGAACAACCCGCCCAGGGCCGCGCCGAGGAGCGGGGAGTTCATGCGCCCCTCGCCGATCAACCCGCCGAGGAGGATGGCGGTGACGATGAAGAGGACGCGGAGGAGGTTGATGGTGGAGAGCGGAGTCAACGGAGTAGGCGGTGGGGATGGAAATCACAAATTCCAAGCACCAAATTTTAAAGAATCAGAGCTAAAATCTGGGGGGTTAAAGGACGGAAAAGGCGTTGAGCAGGCGGGAAGTTATCGTCGAGTTTACGGACGATGGAACTGAAGATGCTAAGGAGTTCGCCGGCCTCTTTTAGAAGGGGGTCACGTTCCAGCGACTGGGCTTCGGCATCGAGGAGACGCAGCCAGTAAATAGTTTCTTTGGCTTCTTTGCGGATAATTTTCATATGCACGAGCCGATCCTTTTTGCTCAAAGCTTCATTGGCTTCGATGTAGTTGGCTCCGATAGAGCCGGAGGAGCGGACGAGTTGACGAACATCCACCTGATTACAAACGGTTCTCGGAGCAGTCTTCACAAAGACGCGGGTCCGCTTTGCAAATCGAAACGTCCGCTCCTCTAAATCGTAAGGCTGCCTACTTTCCATCATTTCAAGACTTCCAGGTTTTAGTTCTGACTCTTTGGGATTTGGTGCTCGAGATTTGAGATTTATGAACCTACCGCTTTCTCTCCTCGCCCCCCCTCCCCTCCTCCGGCACCGGGACCGGTTTGTCTTTATAAAACAGCACCCCGCTCCTCCGCAGGTTGGAAATCAGGTTCGACAGGTTATCCGCCACCGTCCGGTCATTGAGCAAGGTCGCCACCGGCCCCTTGCCGCTCGTGGCGCTCTCCACCGCCCGGCGGGTGCCGGCCAGCACCTTGCGGGTGTCGGCGATGGCGGCGCGCAGGTCGTTGGCGGCCTTGTTGGCGGTGTCCAGGGTTTCCTTGGTGCCGGAGATCGCCGTGCGGGCGTCGGCCACCGCGCCGCGGGCATCCGTCACCAGGCCGCCGATTTTTTCGGAGGAATCCCGGAAACTCTTCGTCGCGCCCTGGAGGTTGACCAGGGTGGCGTCGAGCCGGTCGAAGGTGGCCGGTTTCAGCAGGTCGTTGCGGACGGAGGAGATCGTCCCGTTGAGGTTCCCGACGGCGCCGCGCAGCTCGGTGAGGAGCAGGCCGCCCTCCCGGGTGAGGTCGTCCATGCCGGCCTGGCGGGTGCCGACGACGGTGTCGCCGGCGGCAAAGGCTTCGCTGGAATCCTCGGCTTTCGGGATGATGTCCACGAAGCGGTCGCCGAGCAGGCCGCTGGAGCCGACGACGAAGGCGGCGTTCTTCGGGATCCTGACGTTGCGGAAGATTTTCACCTCCATGCTGACCCCGCGGGCGTTGGGCAGGAGCCGGGGCGGGGTGGAGACGCTGCCGACCTGGGCGCCGGCGAAGAGGACCTTGGAGTTGCGCAGCAGCCCGCTGGCGTTGGGGAACTCGACCGTCAGGGGGTAACGGGGGCGCAGGCCCTCGCCGTAACGGCCGAAGTTGATGACGAGCACGGCGGCAATGAGCAGGCCGGCGAGGACGAAAAGACCCACGCGCAGCTCCAGGGTGCGGCTTTCGGTTGGATTCATGTTGTGGCAGGAT
>CAXTFX010000006.1:0-27349 GCA_964243185.1 uncultured Chthoniobacterales bacterium | reverse complement strand
ACGGAGATCACCAAGCACCAAGGCGAGCTGACGGCCGTCGTCGCCACCAAGAAGCTGGCCGACGTCCACTACCACGCCTTCGCCATCCGCGACCTCGTAGCGGCGCTGCCGGCCAAGGCTGCCCCGGACAAGAAGCCCCGCGTGGAAGGGGCCGCCAAGAACATGGCCGCTCTCGCCACCAAGCTCGACGACGCCGGCGATCACAACAAACAGGCCGACTGCGAGGCGGGCCTCAAGCAGCTCGACGCGTTGCTCAAGCAGATCAAGGCGCAGTTCCCTGAAGCCGCTTGAAACGGTTCCGTTCCTCCACCTCTGCGGCACCCCCCCCGCCCCCATCGCGGGCGGCGCCGCGCCCGATCCACGCCACCTATCCCGACCAACCTTGAAAATCATTCGACCCTTTTCCCTCTTCGCCGTCGCTCTGCTCGCCTCGACGTGCCTCACCTCCACTCTCACCCCGTCCACCCTGCGCGCCCACGAGGATGAAAAACCCAAGGCCGGCGCGACCCCCGGCGCGGTTTTCGTCTGCCCGATGCACCCCGAGGTGACCGACGTCAAGGCCGGCAACTGCCCCAAGTGCGGCATGAAGCTCGTGGCCAAGGCTGCCCCCAAGCCGGGCCATGAACACGAGGGCATGGACATGGACATGGCCATGCCCCACGCCGCGAACGCGCCGACCATCAAAACGGAAATCCTCACCGCCGAGCCGCCCGCACCCGGCAAGGGGGTCGCCGCCATCGCCCGGCTCACCCGGCCCGACGGTAAGCCGTTGACCTTCTCCGACCTGAGCCTCGCGCACACCAAGCGCATCCACCTTCTGGTCATTGACGAAAGCCTCACCGATTACCACCACGAACACCCGGAGGAGACCAAGACTCCCGGCGAGTTCGCCTTCACCTTCCAGCCCAAGCACGGCGGCCGTTACACCGTGTGGGCGGACATCGTGCCCACTGCCACCGGCAACCAGGAGTATTCCCGCGCCGAAATCACCGTTCCCGGCCAGCCGGCCCCAAAGCAAACGACGCTGAACGCCACGACGACGGTGGACGGATACCGCTTCGACCTCTCGACCGAAAACCACGAAACCTTTCAGGCCGGTAAAGCGACTCTGGTCAAAGTTCTGGTGTCCGATCCCGACGGCAAACCCGTCACCGTGCTGGAGCCGGTCATGGGTGCCTTCGCCCACGGCGTTGGGTTCCCCGCGGACCTCTCCGGCGTCACCCACGTTCACCCCATGGGTCAGGAGCCGGAGAAGGACAGTGAGCGCGGTGGCCCCGAGCTGTCTTTTCACCTCCTGCCCGAAAAGGCCGGGTTCATGAAGTTCTACGTCCAGGTGCAACTCGGCGGCAAAGACGTTTATGCCGGCTTCGGCCTAGACGTGGGCCAGGGGGTGAAGGGCACGACGAACAACTGAATAGCTCCCGGTTTGTCCGTTGCCCCGATGAAAACCTTCTTTCCTCTTGCCGGCCGGTGGACCCTCGCCGCCGCGGCTCTCGTGTCCGTCGTCGTCCTGCTGCTGCTCGGCGGTGCCCCCCGCGTCTGGGCCGCCGGTTCGGTCGTGGTGGCCCCGCCGTCCCAGCTTGCCGGGGCCGCGCAGCCCCAGGTCGCCACGAACGGCGCCGGCCACGTCTTCGTCGTGGTCGGGACCCCGGCCGGGACGATCCATTGCGTGCGTTCCACCGACGGCGGGATTACCTTTGCCCCGCCGGTCCAGGTGGCAAACGCTCCCGGCCTTGCCCTGGGAATGCGGCGCGGTCCGCGCATCGTGGCCCACGGTGCCACGCTGACCGTCAGCGTCATCCGCGGGGGTGACCTGCTGGCGTATCGGTCGGCTGACGAGGGACAGACCTGGTCGGCCGCGACCCGCGTCAACGACCGCCCGGACAGTGCGCGCGAGGGTCTGCAAAGTCTCGCCGGGGACCCCGCCAGCGAGAATTTGTTCGTGACCTGGCTAGACCTGCGCTCGGGCAAGACGGAGATTTACGGGGCGGGATCCCGGGATGGCGGCGCGACTTGGGCGCAGAACCGGCTCGTTTACGCTTCGCCCGACGGCAACACCTGCGAGTGCTGCCACGCCTCGGCGGCGTTCGGCCCCGGCGGGGAGCTGGCCGTGCTCTGGCGCAACTGGCTCAACGGCTCGCGCGACCTCTACGCCGCCATCAGCCGGGACGGGGGAAAGACCTTCGGACCGGCCGCCAAGCAGGGCCGCGGCACCTGGAAACTCTCCGGCTGCCCGATGGACGGCGGCAGCATCGCGCCCCTCGAACGCGCCGCCCGCAGTGGGGGGTTTGCCAGCGTGTGGCGGCGGGAAAAGTCGGTTTACCTCAGCACCGCAGCCGGGGAGGAAACGCTCCTCGGTCCTGGCGCGCAGCCCGTGGTCGCGCTCGGGAAAGCGGGGCTAACGGTGGTATGGCAGCAGGACGGCAGCCTGTTCTACACGACGACCCTCCCGCAGCTCGCCCCGCCCAAGCTCCTGGCGGCGAACGCCGCATACCCGGCCATCACGACGGCTACCGACGGCCGGATCACGGTTGCCTGGGAGGCGGTCTCCCCCACCGATGGTACCAAGTCCATCCAGATCCAGTCGTTCCCCTGAATGTCCAGGCAAGCGACCATGGAGCCTTAAACTTGTCTCTGATAGCCGCTACCAGAAATCAAGCCAGACGGCGAAAGCCGCTGAAACCACTTTACGCACCGGTGTCGCCGCCTTCGCTCGGTTCCCGGCTACCCGGAAACAACGCGGCAACCGTCAGCCCCGAAACCTCTTTGCCGATTTTCTGAGGGATCGGACCTCGGACCTCGTTCTAACTGACGACGAGCAACGCGTGCGTTTGGCTTCGGCAAAACGCAGGCCGCGGGGCGCGCCAACAGGACCACCGAAGTCAGACCGATAAACACCCAGCATGAAAACCCGATTCCTCCTCACCCTCGCCCTGGCCGCCACGCTGCCAGTTATCTCCGTCTCCCGCGCCGCGGACGAGAAGAAGATGCCTGAATGCACCATGAGCGCCGACGGCAAGCTGACCACCAGCGATGGCAAGCCGATGGAAGGTTGCACGCTGATGAAGGACGGCAAGATGCACATGGTCCATGGCGGCAAGATGATGGCCATGACCACCGAGATGACGATGGCCGACGGCTCGAAGTGCCTGCCCGACGGCACCTGCGTGATGAAGGACGGCACCAAGCACAAGTTCACCGACGGCGACGTGATGGACGCCACCGGCATCATGTGGCGCATCAAGGGAGTGAAGCCCGCGGGCAAATAGCTCTCTCTCCGCCTACCTTTTGCAGCGCGGGCCGACGCCGGCCCGCGCTGTTCTTTGGCGTTGCAAAATACCCATACACAGTATAAGTATGGTGATGGATTCCGTAGCTCGCACCAAGGTCCAGGCGCGCGTCAAGCGCATCAGTGGCCAAATCGCCGGCATCGGGCGCATGGTCGAGGAAGACCGCTATTGCTTGGACATCCTCAGCCAGATCGCCGCGGTGCGGAGCGCCCTAGACGCTCTCGGCGTGGAGTTGCTCAACGGGCACGTCGAGCACTGCGTCATCGGCCACGGCACGAATGGGGAGCACGCCAAGGCCAGACCCATGAGCCGCGAGGAGTTGCTGGCCGAACTCCGCACCGCCCTCACCCGCTTTTTGCGGTGAGCAGAAGGTCCCGGCCTCACCCTCCGGAAGCTCGAACCTGACTCCGCATGAAACCAACCGACCCGATGACTAGAAGCAGCCCCGCCGATCCGGGAACCACCGTAAATGCCGTTGATCCGGTCTGCGGCATGGAGGTGGCAAAAGCCTCGGCCCTGAGCGCGGACCGAGGCGGGCAAACCTTCTATTTTTGCAGTGCCAAGTGCCAGAAGAAGTTTCTGACGGAGTCGTTGTCCGAGGCAGAACCACGGCCGCCGCGTGACTGCTGCCATTCCCACGCTGCGCCCCCTGCGGCGGCCTTGGTCAAGGAAACTGATCACTCTTGCGGTGGCGGTTCACACGTCGCACCCGCGGTTGCCCCGGCCAAGGTGCCCGCCAATGCCGTCACGGCTGGTGGATACACCTGCCCGATGCACCTGGAGGTGTTGCGCGACCGGCCCGGCGATTGCCCGAAGTGCGGCATGGCCCTGGAGCCGCTTTCGCCCGTTCCCGCCGCGTCGAGCAAGACGATCTACACCTGCCCGATGCACCCGGAGATCGAGCAGGATCATCCCGGCGACTGCCCAAAGTGCGGAATGGCCCTGGAGCCGAAAACCATTTCAGGATCGGGCGGCGGGGCGGAGGGCAACGCCGAGTTGACCGACCTGACGCGCCGGCTCTGGATCGGTGCCGGGCTGACCTTGCCCGTGTTCCTGCTGGCGATGGCGCACCTGCTGCCCCACGCGCCGGAATGGTTGTCAGGCGGCACCTCGCGCTGGGTGCAGCTCGCGTTGAGCACGCCCGTCGTGCTCTGGGCGGGTTGGCCCTTCTTCGTGCGCGGCTGGCGCTCGGTCCTGAACGGGCACCTGAATATGTTTACGTTGATCGCCCTCGGCGTCGGCAGCGCCTTCGCTTACAGCGCGGTGGTCATGCTGTTTCCCGGGGTGTTCCCGTCCTCGTTCCAACACCACAACATGGGCGGCGGGGGCCAGATCGGCGTTTACTTCGAGGCCGCGGCGATGATCACCGTCCTGGTGCTCTTGGGCCAGATGCTCGAACTGCGTGCGCGTGCCCGCACCGGCAGCGCCATCCGCGCCCTCCTCGACCTCGCGCCGAAGGTTGCCCGACGGTTGCACGACGACGGGCAGGAATCGGACGTGCCGCTCGACCAAGTGCAAAGCGGCGACCGGCTGCGGGTGCGCCCCGGCGAGAAGGTGCCCGTGGATGGCGAGGTCACCGAGGGCAAAACCTCCGTGGATGAATCCATGCTCACCGGTGAACCCATGCCGGCCGAGAAGAACTCTGGCGACGCGGTGACGGGCGGCACGGTGAACGGGACCGGCTCGTTCATCATGCGGGCGGAACGGGTCGGCGCGGAAACCACGCTCGCCCGGATCGTTGGCATGGTCGCCCAGGCCCAGCGCAGCCGCGCGCCCATCCAGGCGCTGGCAGACCGGGTGGCCGGCTGGTTCGTGCCCGCGGTGCTGGCGGTGGCGGCGTTGACCTTCGGGCTGTGGGCGTGGCTGGGGCCGGAGCCGCGGTTCGCGTTTGCGCTGGTCAACGCCGTGGCCGTGCTCATCATCGCGTGTCCCTGCGCCCTGGGGCTGGCCACGCCGATGTCCATCATGGTCGGCATCGGCCGCGGCGCCCAGGCGGGCGTGCTCATCCGCGACGCCGAGGCGCTGGAACGCTTGGAGAAGGTGACGGTGCTCGTCGTGGACAAGACCGGCACGCTGACGGAAGGCAAACCGCGGTTGACCCGGGTCATCCCCGCGCCCGGGGTGGACGAGCGGGAGCTGCTGACGGTCGCCGCCTCCCTGGAGCAGAACAGCGAACACCCGCTGGCCGCCGCCATCGTGGCGGGGGCAAAGGGACGTGGCATTGAACCACAAGTGACAGAGAGCTTCGAATCCATCACCGGCGGGGGTGTCGTCGGCAGGGTCGGCGGGCACACCGTGCTCATCGGCAACCTCAAGCTCTTGCAGGCGCGCGGCGTCAGCGACGCCGGGACATTGGAATCCGAAGCCGGACGCCTGCAAGCCGAGGGCCAGACCGCGGTGTTCGTGGCGGTGGACGGCCACGTGACCGGTGTGCTTGCCGTGGCCGATCCCATCAAAGCGTCCACGCCGGATGCGCTGGAGGCGCTGCGCCACCTGGGCTTGCGAGTGGTGATGCTCACCGGCGACCACCAACGCACCGCGGAAGCCGTTGCCAAGGAACTCGGCATTGACGAAGTCGAGGCCGGCGTCGCACCCGAGCAGAAGCACGAACGAGTTGAGCGCCTGCGGGCGGAGAAACAGGTGGTCGCGATGGCCGGCGACGGCATCAACGACGCGCCCGCCCTGGCCGCTGCCGATGTCGGCATCGCCATGGGCACGGGCACCGATGTCGCAATGGAAAGCGCCGGCGTTACCTTGGTGAAGGGCGACCTGCGCGGCATCGCCCGCGCCATCGCCCTCTCCCGGGCGACGATGCGCAACATCCGCCAGAACCTGTTCTTCGCGTTCTTCTACAACGCGCTGGGGATTCCAATCGCCGCGGGCCTGCTCTACCCCTTCTTCGGCTTGCTCCTGAGCCCTGTCATCGCCGGGGCCGCCATGAGCCTGAGTTCGGTGTCGGTCATCGCCAATGCCCTGCGCCTGCGGGCTGCCAAGGTGTAGCTGCGCTAACCGCCCCGCAGTGGCACCAACGCGATGATCCTGCGGCGATGAACGTTGAGGCATACCACTCCAGTTCCTTGAAGGGTAAACTCCGGGGCCTGCCAAAACGGCTCGCTCTCTTTGCTCTGATGGTGCTTGTCGTCGGGAGCGTTAGGTTAGTGGTCCATCGTCACGCTCTGGGGCCACGGGTATCGTCTATCTACCCTGGCATGAGATGGTGAGGGATGGGGTTGAGAAGAACGCTGTCACGCGAGTAGAACCCCCTGGCTGCACCGGCCGCCCGGCACGCCGCCAATCTGCGCGCGTTTGTGCACGGAAATTCCCGACCGTGACCATCCTGTTGCACTGAACCCCCACGGCACTTGGTGCTTCCGGGATCAGCATAGGGCGTGGATTTACCTTAACGAAGAGATGATGACGTATTTTCGGACCCTTCGCTGTCAGCCCGGTTCATGATGAAACGGTTGTCTAGCGGCGCGAGTCCCCGTGCGTCGGAGTAAAACCAGGCTCAATCTGGCATTCCGGCCCGCCACGCCGAGGTTGCCCGGGCGATTTCCCTGGGGGGAGCGTCGGCGGTAAAGCACGTCAGCCTCGGCGCTCCGTAATCCGTCGGGGCGGTAATTACCGACAGGCCAGGGGATACCCGCAGGAAGCCGCCACCGTGGGTATGCCCACAGAGCACAACGACTTCCACCTCCGGGCGGGCCACGACGAAATCGAGAAGGGTTTCGCCACCCGCCACCCAGCAGAAGCGTTGCTGGTAGGCGGGTTCCGAGGGCCGGCCCCGATACCAGGCCGCCCCCGGGAAGGGGGGGACGTGCGTCAACACCAGCACCCGGCGCGCTCCGGCGGGCACCCGCTCCAGGGACGAAGCCAACTCGGCGGCGCTCTCCCGACCGAGGCGCCCCAACAGGTCGCCCAGGCGGCCCTGAACCTTTGCCTGGGACAGCTCGCCGATAAGTTCTTCGTCGTTCAGGGGCACCGGCCTGGCGGCTCCCCCGGCCCGCCCATCCCCCCAGCCGCCTGCCCCCACCAGCCAGATGCCGTCGCCCAAGCTCTCAGGAGCGGCGCCGTCAAGGAGGGCCATTCGCCCATGACTACGTGCCGCCAGTTCGCCGACGCGTCGGCGCACCCCGGCCAGACAATCGTGGTAGGCGTCGTGGTTGCCGATGACGAGGCGAACCAGTCCCGGTGCCGCCGCATCCAAGAGGGCTGAGAGGTGATCGGCGAGATGGAGTCCACTGGATACGTCTCCACCGAGCAGCAGCAAGGCGGAAGACGCCCCGGCCCCTTCCCGCACGCGGCCAAGGAATCTTTCCAGAGCCGGGCGTGCGAGGTGGTCAAGGTGCAGGTCAGAGCCCCAGGTGATCATTGGCGTTGTCAGGATTAGACGAAGCGGCTGCACATCACGAAAGGTCTTTCTCCCCGCCGCCCGGCAGTCCGAGGGCGCTGCCGATCTCTTCGAGCTGGGTGAGGGCGTCGTGCATCCCATGGATTTCCGGGGCGACCTCAGGCGGGGCCAAACGCCCCGCACGAACGAGGCGCAGAACCCCTTTTCCGTCCCCCTCGCGCAAAGCCATCAGGTCTTCCAGGTCAGGGTGTCGTCCCCGCAGGCGGCTCACGGCACCCCGCAGATCATCCAGCCATGACGCCACCACCAGGAAAGAGGTTGCGTCGGATTCCCATCGGCACGGGAGCAGCCGCAACAGCCACACGGGGGCGGCGAACGACTGGCACGCCTCCAGGGTTACGATGGTCTGGAGCCGTCCGGCGTGGCCGTCGAGACGAGCCAGCACGGGGGCAAATAGCGGCGTAGAGACCACCAAGCGACGACGGAACATCCCCACGGAGGAGGGCCGCCGGGGAACGTCGGCCGCCGGGGGGATAAGGGGCCGGGGCGTTCTGCCGGCTCCGTGCGGGCGGACACCCGGCCAAGGGTGCTCCCCCGGGCTGGCGGCGGTGCGCTCCGGGTATCTTCCCGAGCCCAGGGCGGTGGGTCCGGCGGCCGATCCCATGGAGAGCGGCGCGGGAAGCGCGGGTGGAAGGACGGGCGCGGGCGGCCGGGTTGCCGCGTCGAGAATCTCGGGATGGGCGCGCAGCAGACGGCAGTAGTAGCCCTCCAGGGCACGCATCGCGGCCCCCGCACCCATCATCCGGTTCACTTCAGTCTCCAGGCCCTCGGGACCGGGCGCGGGTAGCCCCAGGTCCGAATGGAGTTCGGCGATGCGTTCGCGCACCTCGCTCGCGCTCAGGGGTTCGACGACCAGGAGATCGTCCGCGAATCGGGTCAGCAGTTCCTCGTTCAGTCCGGAGCTTCGGGTGACCAACGCACTCGCCCCCCCAGCGGGAGTCGAACCGCCGTCGCTTCCAAAGCCGATGGCCGGCGTCGCGGCGTCTCGCTGGAGGGCCTGCCAGGCCCCGGCGCCGACAATCAGGGAGCGTCGCAACTTCGCCAGGGACACCGCGTCGAAGCCATGGCGGCACAACCGGTTGTCGCAGTCCAGGAGGGCCAGGATCTCCTGCAAAACCCCCATGTGCCAGCCGTTGCCCCCCGCGATGGCGGCCGAGAATTTGTCCACCTCATCAATCAGGATGACGATCCCGGTCGCGCTAGTCTTCAGAGTGTTGGCGATCCCCGCCAGGGTTCGTTCGTTGTCGTAGGCCCCCGCGACCACCCAACTGCCGACCGAGATGGCGTGGAGCGGCACCCCTTGGCTGCGGGCAAACTCCCGCACCAAGGCCGTCTTGCCCGATCCCGACAGTCCGACCAGCAGGCGGTGACGCCGGACCGTGAGGCCGGCGGCGACGGGCGCGTCCCGCAAGGTCCAGGCGTGTTGCAGTTCCTCGAAAGCCGCCCGTTGCGAGCGGGTGAGATGAAAGGAATCCCACCCGGCGGCCGGAGGCGTGACCACCTCCAGGTCGGGGGATAGTCCGGAAGTGTTGGGGATCGGGGCGTGGGCCATGAATCCAATGCCGCCTACCCGTGCAAGCGTTCGCCACAAATCGCGCCTGGTCGGGGGCCGAGCGGCGGGGCTGGCAGATTCGGACCTCGGTGGCCGCTTGGGGGCGAACGGAGCACGCCACCGGCGGCAAGGGCAGGAGATGAACACCTCC
This sequence comes from uncultured Chthoniobacterales bacterium, assembly GCA_964243185.1. GTDB lineage: Bacteria > Verrucomicrobiota > Verrucomicrobiia > Chthoniobacterales > SZAS-18 > CAXTFX01. The sequence goes on along the minus strand of CAXTFX010000006.1, from coordinate 17,945 downwards.
CTCCTGCTCACCATCTTGATCCTCGCCGCGGCGCATCTGCTCCTGTATTTGGAAGTTGAGCGCCGGCTGCGCGCAGAGCGAAGGCGCCGCAGGCGGCTCCTGGAGGCGGTGCCCGAGGGTGGAACGGTGTTGGGGATGGTGGTCTGGCAGGGGACGGAGGTCCTCGTGTTCCGGGGGCGGGACGGCGCCCTGGGTGCCGCCGGCACGACGTCGCAGGACATGGAGCGGGCGTGCGTGCGCTGGGTGGAGGCGGAGGACCTGGCCCCGGAGCCACCGGAGTGTGCCGGTTGAGGGGCGAGCCGGCCGGCCGGACGGGGCTGGCACCCACGGGCTCGGCCCCGGACGGGGGAACGGCGGGCACGCCCGGACCGGGATTTCACCCCCGTCGGCAGGCGCGTTGAACGGCCCGCACTGGAACCGATTTGAAGGCGGCCTCGATCTCGCGGCGGGAGACGGGTTCGGCGTTTTGTTGACACGGGCCGGGTTCCGCGGGGACTCCGCGGCGGCACGCGCTCTCGGCGCGGACCCTGGCTGCCAGGAGGGGTTCGAAGGCCCGGAGCGATTCGCGGCGTAGCCGCTTGTGGATTCCACCTTTGCTGCCGTGTTCGGCCGCAAGTTCCCGAAAGGTGCGGCCTTCGAGATAATAGTCCCGCAAAAGGGAAGCGGGTTCCCTCGCCAGGGCTTCCAGAACCTCGGCGGCCGTGGCGAGCAGGTCTGGATCGTCCAGGAACCACGGCCTTTCGGGCTCCGGGTTGGCCAGGTGGATGCCGGACCCGCCCAGCGCCTCGTGCGAGACGAAAGTGATGTTTCGGGGGTGAGGTCGGAGCAAACCCGGCCGGTCACGGCGGGTGACCGCCGCCACCAGGATCGTCCGGCACCAGCGCTCAAGGGTGCGGTCCCTGCCCGGACGGTAGTGCAGGGTTGAAGCGTCGGCCCGGCGGTAACGGACGGTGGACAGGGAGTTGCGAAAGGTTCCGAGTTGCGCGGGGCCAAACGCTTTCAATCCCACCAGGACGAGTTGGGCCATCTCGGCGTGGCAATCGTCTCGGTCAGCGGGGGCGAGGTTGCGGGGAAGCTGCTCGCCGAGGAGCCTCCAGAAATTATAGTTAAAGCGTGGAGGGCTACCGGGATGGTTTTGGATCTGTTCTTGGAGCCCGATCAGTTCTTCTTGCAGGGTTTTGGGCGGCTCCGGGTGCATCCCCGGCGTGGTGGCCGGAAGGTCCGGTGCCAGCCAACCCCAAATGTGCCGCAGGGTGCAAGTTCATGGCTTTACTAGACACTGACTCCGAAGGCAGCGAGGCCGACAAATCCCTCACGCGGTGGACCGTGCACCCCCCGGCCACCTCCTGGCCCCGCGGGTGAGCGCGGCCAACGAACAGGATCGCGCCTAGGTCGCGGAGTTAGCGGCGGCCGTGCAGACTGCGACTGGTCAAAGCGTGCAACCCGCCTATGTGGATCAAGCTACACCGGATCTGAACCCGCCCAAAACGCGCACGACCACGCATCATCCTGGAGGTCGTTAAGCAGCCGGCCGCCCGGCGGGGCTTCGTGCTGCCGCCCCGGCGCTGGGTGATGGAGCGCTCCTTCGCCTGGGCCGCCAGGCTCCGGCGGCTGGCGCGCGACTTCGAGCGGCTGCTCACCACGTTGGCCGGGCTACACTATTTGGCCTTCGTTTGCCTCATGCTCCGTCAACTCGACGGCCTGCTCCAAGGTGCATGACAGCCTCTCGGGATTTCCCCCTGACAGAAATCCTCTCGTCTGATCTCCGCCCGTCACTAAATCCGGACCACCCATTTGGACTTTAGAGGATGCCGATCCCCACGCTCAACTGGAAAAGCTAGCTGGCGCTTGCCAGCCTTCGTCACTGATTTTTTCTCCCTTTTGGGCTCGGCAGCGGGGCAGAACGCAAGCAGTCCTCGGGAAAGATGTCGGCCAGGCTGCAACGCAATCGTTGCATGATCTGCCAGAGACCGCGCAGGGAGATACTCTGTTGGGTATTCTCGTAGCGATGCAGCATGGAGGGCGTGAAACCCAGTTCGGCGGCAAAACTGGCGAAGGTGCGCTCGCCGCGGCGCTGGCGCAGGTAGCGGGCGAGGTGGGCAGCTAGAGGGTCCGGATCGTCCACCGATCTGTTGTAAGCGAAAACTTATTCCTTTTAAGGAAAAAAGCCGTTGCTCTGTTCCTAAAAAGGAATAATCATGTCGCCATCAGCGTTCATTTCCGACACGCAGACCCTCCAACCATGCAACCCGATCCCCACCTGATTCTGGCCTCCACCGTTCACGACCATGCCTTGACAACCGCCCGACAGCGCGGCGGGCCTTGCCTCTCCACCCCCGAGGATATCCTGGCCGACCAGCAAGGAATCCACTGGCAATGCACCCTGGAGCACCCCTTCACCCTGGCTTGGGACCGGGTGCACCTGCACGGGGAGTGGTGCCCCACCTGTATGCCCGTGGCCGCCCGGCGCTCCTCGCTGGGCGAGCGCGTTGCGCGGGCTTATTGCCAGCAGCTCCTCGGGGGTGCCTTCCCGCGGATCAGACCCGGCTTTGTGACGGAATACGACGGCTACTGCGCGACACTGCGCGTGGCCATGGAGCATCACGGCCGCCAGCACTACTGCTTCATCCCCCACTGGCACCGCACCCTGGACGCCTTTCACAACCAGCAGCGGCTTGACCGCGCGAAGGAAGACACCAGCCGGCTGCTGGGCATCCTGCTAATTGTCTTTCCGGACCTGTTTCGCCGCACCCGGGAGGAGGACCTGCGCGGCCTCATCAAGGCGGCGTGCTTGGAGGGGGGGCGCGCCGACCTCATCGCCGCCGACTACGACACCCGCCCGGTGGACCTGCGGGCGGTTTACTCGCCTGACCCCGACGAGCGCTTGGCCGAACTCCACGCCGAGGCGCACGCCGCCGGCGCGCGGGTGGAGGAAACCGTTTGGCTGGGTGACGGCTACCCCTACCACTTCGTCTGCACGACGCTGGGCTGCGGTCGGCGGTGGCGGAACACGGCCACGGCGTTCTTGTTCAAGCGCCGCCGCCTCGACCAACCCGCGGGCTGCGCAAGCTGCTCGGCGCGCCGGGGTGCGGAGGACCAGCGCGCGGACTTTGCCGCCATTGTCGCCGCTGCCGGGGCCAAGGGGATCAAGGTTCTGACCTCCCCGACTGACCTCTACGCCCGCCCAGACGCGCGGGCGGAGTTGCGTTGCGAGCCTTGCCACCGGGCCGGGCGCCTCGCCACCTGGAGCGTGGACCGTGGGGTCTTGACCAAGGGCATCTACGGCTGCCATCGGTGCGCCCGCAAAGCCAAGCTGACCGGGGAGGACGTCCTAGCCCGGGTAAAGGCCCGCGGCTGGGAGTTGGTTAGCCCTCTGCCTCAACCGCTTTCCAACCGGATCAAGGTAACTTTGCGCTGCCCGCGAGGGGAACCCGGGCGTGAACACGTGTTTGAGAGGGTTATCCACGCCATGGCAGACGCCGGCTGCCCCGGTTGTTTTACCAAAGAGGGCCGCGGGGGCAATTCCACTCGGCGTCTGACGCAGGCGCAGGCCGAAACCGCCGCGCGCGCTGCCGGATGGGAATTGCTCGATCCCTATCTGGGTAGCAAGGTGCCCCTGACCTATCGCTGTTTGGCTTGCGGGGAGAGTTCCCGGCGCAGCCACAATACGCTTCGGGCCACGCCGTGCCCGCACTGCCGCCATGGTGGCGGCACCGCAGGCAAAACGTTGCCCCCGGCGCTCTCCCGCTGACCGCGGCCTTTTCGTATGTTATCTGGATCGAATCCCATTTCCGGGGCGCCGCGGCGCTGGGCGCGGCGCGAAAGCACGCGCCTGCCCCTGAGCCGCGCGGATGCGGAGCCCGAAACCCGCGCCCGCTGGATCCATTGTTACGTTGTTCTCCTCCGCGACCGACTCGCTGCCCTGGGAGCAGACGCACGGGCGAGCATGGACGGGCGAGAACTCCTCGCAGAAATCTTCCCGGTGGCGCACAGCCTTTGCGCCTGGGTGGATGCAGCGGAGGTTTGCCGCCTTTTGGCCGAGGAGGCAGATTGTAAGCTGGTTACGGAGAATATTTTGCGTGCTGGCTTGCGTCATCCGATTGATCATTGGGCGCGCTGGTGGTGGGAGATTCGCGATCCCCTGGCCCAGATCGCCCGCACGCACCGGGCGGCTCCTCTGCGCATCCTCTACGAGTCCGGCTTCTTGGAGGAGTTGCGCCGGGCCGAAGCCCACCTAAATCTAGGTGATTTCAGATCAAGCCAAGCCGCCCTCTCCGCCCTGAGTTTGGCCCGGGCGCGGCTTCAATCGCGCTGGTTTTGCTGCGAGCCGCGCACGCGCGAAGCGGCAAAGATCTACATCAGCCCCGTCATCGCCAGCCAGGATTGGCGATTCTAGCGATGGTCAGGAGCAAGGATCAGCGCCCGGAGAGGACGCCCCCCGGTGCATGGGCCTCCTCGACGAGCGCCTTGCTTTCCAAGCTAAAGGGGCTGCCGGGCTGCCGGGCTTCGACGAGGGCGAGCTGATGGTCACCGATCACCCGCACCTCGCTCAGGCGGTAGTTGCGCGGGGGAAGGTTGCGGGAGCCGTCAATCGACAGCGCCCCATCGGCCTCCATCTGCCAGTCGTAGTCCGTGTGGGTCAAATCGCTGCCCACCTTCAGCAGGCGCGGGTTGGCCTCAAAGCGGCCGGGGGGTGCGTCAGCCTCGAAGCGGCTCTGCCCGACTTCAGGATCCCACTTGATGGTCCCCAGAATCCAGCGGCGGGGCAGCAGGTAGTCGGTCGGGTTCTGCCGATAGCGGGCGATTCGGGGCGCATCGGCTTTGCCCTGGGCAGCCCCGGCCGCATCCACGCGCACGCTGTAGTCCTCCCAGCTTTGCCCCCACTGACGCAGGGCCGCATCCTCATCCTCGGCGAGGATGACCGCAGCCGGGTGTTGATCGACGAAGGCACCACGCGGGTCGGCCTCCCCCTCCGGCAGCGGGGGCTCGATGCGGCCGGTGGCGATGTCCAGGAACTCCCAGCGGTCCACCTCGCGAACGGCCGTCATGCGGCCCCAAACGGTGTAGCGCTGACCGCGGGGTATCACCCGATGTAAGGCCACCAGGTCCTTGGGCAAACCGCCCTCCAGGTGGGCCGCACGGAGCGTCTCCGGGCGCAGGGTCTCGCGCCGCAGCCGGCCAGCCGCTTCCCAGCGGGGGAAGTTCATCTTCAAACGGGCGAAGAGCGGTTCAAGGGGAGCCTGGGTAAAGAGGTCCTCGGTGAGTTCATAGGTCGCGCGGTAGCCGATGGCCTGCCGGCCGCTGCCCGGCTCGGGTGCGCCGGCCGGCTCGATGGTTGCGTCCACGGCCCGAATGAAGCTCCCCAGACCCGGGCGCGCGTTGAGGGCGGCGACGACTTCGGCCTTGGCGGGTAACTTCGTGGAGCCGGGCGCACTCACAGAAGGCGTTGCCCCGGGACTTCCGTCCGGGGCCGGGGAGCGCCCGCACCCACTTGCGGCTACCATCACGCCGAAGCCCAGAACGAGGTGAGCCAATGGAAGTCGCGCGTGAAATCGTGGCAAAAGGCGATTGGAGACAAGCATTGTTCCCTTCCCGGGCAACGGTTTCGAAAAGGACGGTGCAGGGGTGACCCGTGTGGACGCCGGCGACAACCGGCAGACGGTGGGTGGGCGAGTCATCGGAGGAAGCAAGTTGGAGCAGAAACGAATGGGAGTGGTTGAGGTGTGACCACCAGAGGGAGAGGCGGGAACAATTGGGTCAGCGATGGCGAAGTTGCCTTGGGGGTGTCTCTTCACCGATCAGGGCGAGGACGGCAGGATCATCGTGGCGGCAGCCCCCTCCCCGGCGGCCGGCACGTAGGGCGCGTCGTTTTCGGTCGGGGGTTGCAGGGTCAGCACGACGGTGCGCGCCCGGTGGGAGGCCGTCAGGGGTAGGACCGTGACCTTGGCCGTGATCTGGCCGGCCGCGATGGTGACCTCGCCGGAGAGCGCGCGGTAATGCACGTCCGGCTTGGCGCTGCCCGAAACCGCGTAACGCACGGTCAGGGGCAGGGAGAGGCCGCCGTCGGGGGCACCGGGGTCGAGGCTGCGCGTGACTGCGAGCTTGCCCTTGGCCCCCGGGCCAGTGGTGCCGGGCGGGCCTGGCGACCGCAGGACCGTGACGCTGACCGTGGGGGCAAAGACCTTGGGGCCGGCCACCAGGAAGCTCTCGTAGGGTTGGATGATCGGCTGGCCTTGGGCGCCCAGGACGTAATCGGCCTTTGTGTTCTCGTGCGCGCCGGCGAACGAATTGGCGTGGAGAGGCTGCTGGCGGGCGGAGATGGTGCGTCCCGTGCCCGCCTCAGCGAAAACCACGCGTGTTTCGGCCTCGAAGAATGCGTAAGCCGGGAGCCGGTCCAGGGGCAGGGTGTAGCCGCCAGAGGCGCTCGTGACCGTGTAGAAGCTGCTCGCCTGCGGGGCGCTGACCACAATCCCACCCAGCCCCTCGCCGGGCGTGTAGAAGCCGTCGCCGTCGCGGTCCTGGTAGGCCACGCCGACCAGAAGCGCCGGCCCATCCAGGCGGCGGCCGAACTCCTCGGTGATGGCTGACTGACCGTATCGGAACCCGCTCAGGTAGCCCACGCCGACTTCCCTGCATGGCACCAAGCCCACCGGTTCCAGGATCAGGTTGCGATAAACGGGTCCGGGGAAGTCGCTGCCCATCAGATTGACGCTGTGCTGGGCGGCGGGACCGCCAGACCTGACGAAGCCGATCTCCCCGGTGACGGTGTAGGGGTAGCCGGCCGCCCGGGCGCGGCTCTGGGCGGTGGACCCGTCGGTGTCGGTGTCAAAGCCGTCACCCAGTTCGCCCATGCGCAGGCTGTGGACACGCGCCAGCCCGAGCAGGATGGGGGTGAAGGCCACGGGCGGACGGGACGGGTAGCTGGCCAACTGGGCCTCGGCTTGCAACTGGCGGGAGGTGGGAAACGGGTCGTCGGGGTAGCCGTTGATGACCGAAAGCGGGTCGGGCCCCGCAACCAGGCGGCGGCCGGCGGCGGGCGGGTCGGCGCGGTCGCGGTTGATCAACTCCAGGATGAACTGCTCCTGCGGGTTCGGGTCGCCGTGGGAATACAGGGTCTGGGCGCCGACCTGGACGGCGGGCACAACCAGGGTGACGCCGAACAGGATCAGCGCTCGGAGCAAAGGCGTGATGGGGCGCATGGGGTGGAATGACCGCGGCCGTGGGTGATGCCGAAGCCACCACCAAAACTAAGCCGATATAGCCTAGCCCAACATGGCTTGCAAGCTGCCGGCGCACCCCCATGCGCGGCCAAGTCGTCAGCCTCCACAGCGCGGCCTACCGCCGATTCCTGGTCCAGGTTGTTGCCCTGCGCCGACGCGCCAAGCTCTCCCAGACGGAGTTGGCCCGCCGGCTCAAGCGTGACCAGACCTTTGTCTCAAAGAGCGAACGGGCGGAGCGGAGGCTCGACGTGGTCGAACTGTTAGCCTGGTGTCAGGCGTGCGGGGAAAACCCGCATCATTTCCTCGACCGGCTAGGAGTGCCGCCGTCTCAAGCCGATGCGTCACCGTCCGGACTGGGGGAGTAAGACCATTTATTTGGTCTGAGCCAGGCTGATATCAACATCTTGCCCTTAAGTGAGTAAGCGTTGCGCCAAGCGCCTCTGCCGGGGGGCAGGCTATCGTCCGGGTGGTGAAAGCCGCTTGACGTGCAGGGCGCGACCCGAGGCGGAAGGTGCTTCCCAAGCGGCGAACACGCTGCCGTCAGCCGGCGAGACGGCGACCGAGGAGGATGCCCCTTTGGCCGCGAGTGGCCGGGGAGCCGTCGGTCCCGGCGCGACCCGCAGGTTCACCCCTCCTCGCTCTGCCAGACGGCGAAAAGGCCCTCCCGGCCCGCGGCCAGGACGGGTTGCCGGCCCTTGCCCAAGGGGATTTCCTCGCCGGGTTTGGTGGTGAGATAAACTGACTTTTCCCGCCGCCAAATGCTGGCAAAGCTCCCGTCGGGCAGGGCCGTCACGGCGCCACCGTCCATCGGGCAGCCTCCCAATGGCCAAATGCCCGCGCCCCGTTTGATCGCCGCCCCGAAGCCGGTGCCGTCCTTCCTGCCGGTGGCGACGTAAAGGGCGCGGGAGCCGAAGAGCCAGTTGCGCCACAGGACAGCCAAGGTCCCAGCGGCGTTGTAGGCTGCGGAGGGGTGACAGCACTCGCAGGTGTGGCCGTCTGGCGAGCGGTAAACGGGCTGGTTGGGTCCCCAGAAGGCGCCGGCCGGGGGAGACGCTCGAAATGCGAGTGATCTTGAACCAAATACGTTTATGCGGTTTATCCGGCCCGCAGCACTTGAAACCCTGATGTGATGAGTTGGCGGTCCTCCCCTACCCAAAACCTCACAGCTCCGCACTTTCCAAGCGCGTCTTGAGGGTCTGCCACCCAGGGCAGACGCGCGCCAACTCCTGGTAAAATTCAGCTCCGTGGTTGGGGAAGCGTAGATGGCAAATCTCGTGGGCAACGACGTAATCCACGCATTCCGACGGCGCCTTGATCAGGTCGGGATGGAGCAGGACGACGCCGTCCGGAGTGCAACTGCCCCAGCGTTTGGCCATGACACGCAGTCGCAACGTGGGCGGAGCGAGCCGGTGCCCCTCCAGGTAAGGCCGCCAGCGTTGCAGGCGCTGGTGGAACTGCTCCTGCGCCCGGAAACGATACCAGTCCGCCAACAATCGCTCCACCCCGGCGGGATCCCCGGTGCGGCCACGCACCTCCAAACGGCCAGCCCGCAGCTTGACGCCCACGGTGTCACCGTCGCTGACCGGCAGCACCTTGAGCCGGTATTGCCGGCCCAGGTAGCGGCACGTTTCCCCGCTGACATACCGACGCGCCGGGGCCTGCTGGCGCAGGGCGGAAAAGCGCCGGCGCTGGCGCTCGATCCAGGGCCGGCGGGCCTGCACGCGGGCGTCCACGCGCGCCGCGTCGGCGCCGGGCGGGGCGACGACCTCCACGGCGCCGTCGGGCAGCACGGAGATGGCCAGGGTTCTGCGCCGACGCCGGAGCAGCGTGTAGGCAACCGGCGGCCCAGGGTCGATAGCGGGGGCAGCCGACGGGCCAGTGGTGACCGGGGGCGGGTTCATCCCGGTCAGAGTTCCTGCCGGGTGCGGGCGGTGTGGAGGGCACCCTCGATGATGCGGTCCATGTCCTCCAAGGTGAGGGTCAAGCCCGCACGCTCGCGCAGGCCGTAGAGGTAATCGTCCATGGCGTTACGCATCGCGTTTTGCACGTCCGCGTTGGTGCGCCACTGCACCACGGCGTGCGCGCGCAGGATGCGCTCGATCTCCCCCGCCGCCTCCGCGGCCACCTCGGGGGTCAGCGTGCCATCGGCTCCGGCCGAGGACTCGCGCACGACGCTGCTGGAACGCGCCCCGTTCGTTCCGGCGACTTCGCGCACCACGCCGAAAAGCGCCCGCGCCAACCCCCGACCCGCCACGGCCGCGGGCACGTCGTCTTCCACCCGGTCGCGCACGGCTTCCATGATCTCGGTGACGCGCTGGAGGTAGGCGGCGTCCGTGAGGCGCTGCTGGTGAAGTTCCTCGATGGCCTCCTCCAGCAGCTTGGAAAAGCGCCGGTAGAAAAACGGGTCCTCCTCCATGCGCTCGGTGATGGTGCGCTTGGTGCGGCTGGCGATGGTGTCGGCCTTGGCCCGCGGCGTGGTGGCCCGTTCGACCTCCGCGGCAAACGCCTCCCGCTGGAAGATGTCCACGGGAGCCGTCACCTGGATGACCTCCTCGGCCCGCACGTAGGTGGCCAGCATCTTCTGGATGCGTGCCTCGTATTCGCGGTAGTCCACCTCCTCGGCGTAACGGCTCTTCACGGCCGCGCGCAGCTTCTGGAAGAACACCAGGTCATCCCGGTAGCGGTTGGCCCGCTCGGGCGGGGTCTGCTTCACCCAGCGCAGGGTGGCCAGGGCCGTGCCCATCAGCCGGCTGAAACGTGACAACCGGGTGTAGAACTCCTCGCGCTTGCCCTGGTCGGCCAGGGCCAGCTCGTAGGCTTCCTCGTCGTGACGGTTGCTCACGTCCCGGAACAGGTCCCACAACTCGGAATGGCGCTGGGGCAGTTCCTCCAGGGCCGTTGACACGTCAGCGATGGCGTCGCGCACGTCGGCCGCGTCGAAAGCGTCCAGGGCGCTGTAAACCTCCAGGGCCTTGTTGAGTTCCCCGAGCACGCCGAAGTAGTCAATGACGTAGCCGTAGTCCTTGCCCTCGTGCAGCCGGTTCACCCGCGCGATGGCCTGCAAGAGGGTGTGCTCCCGCAGGCTGCGGGCGATGTAGAGGAACGTGTTGCGCGGGGCGTCGAAGCCCGTGAGCAGCTTGCTCACCACAATGATGATCTGCGGGTCGTCCGTCTTTGTGAAACGCTGGATGATCGCCCGGTTGTATTCCTTCTCGGAGCCGAAGCGCTGCATCGTCCGCTCCCAGAACCGCGTCACCTCCAGCGCACCCGCGTCGGCTTCCGCCTCGGCCCCGTCCACGTCGGTTTCGATGGTGTCCGGCCCGGAGATCAGCACCTCGGAGGACACCTTGCCGAAGCCGTCCAAAAACGCTTTGATCCGCAGAGCCGCCCGTTTGGAGGGCGCGGCGAGCTGGCCCTTAGGCCCGCCGGGGAACCACTGGCGGCGGAAATGCTCGTGCACGTCCCAGGCGACCAGTTGGAGCTTGCTGTCGAGCTTGTGCAACTCGTCCCGGGAAGCAAACTTGCGCTTGAGGTCGGCCTTTTGCTCCGGGGTCAGCCCTTCCGACAACGCCTCGAACATCCGGTCCACCGCCCCGGCGGTCACCTCCTGGAGGACGTGCCGGCCCTCGTAGAGCAGGGGCACCACGGCCCCGTCGCGCACGGCGTCGGTGATGGTGTAAGAGGGCGGGATGATGCCGCCGAAGCGTTGGGCGGTGTTCTTCTCTTTCTTCAACAGCGGCGTGCCCGTGAACCCCAGGTAACAGGCGTGGGGCAGCGTGCGCTGCATCCGCACGTTGGCCGCCCCGTATTGGCCGCGGTGGCTCTCGTCCACCAGCACGAAGACGTTGTCGCTGTCGTGGACGTAGCCGCCGCGGGGAGCGCTCGCTGCCGTCTCGAACTTATCAATAACCGTGGTGATGACCGACGCCTTGCCGTCGGCCAGCAGTTCGATGAGGTGTGCGCCCGTGCGCGCCTGCACGGGTTCCTTGCCGCAGGCGTGAAACGTCTTCCAGATCTGGTCGTCCAGGTCCACGCGGTCGGTGACCAGCACCAGGCGCGGGTCGGGGAAGCCGGGGTCGAGCACGAGCGCCTTGGCCAGCATGACCATCGTCAGGCTCTTGCCGCTGCCCTGCGTGTGCCAGATGACCCCGCCGCGACGCCGACCCGTGCCCGGCTCGCGCTCCCGCACGCGGGCAACCGTTTCCTTGACCGTGAAATACTGCTGGTAGCGGGCTACCTTCTTCTCGCCCGCGTCGAAGAGGATGAACCCCTGCGCCAGGTCAATGAGCCGCTCGGGCCGGCAGAGGCTCCACAACGCCACGTCTTGCCCCGTCGGCTCGCGCTCGCCCGCGGCGGCCAGGTCCAGGAAGAACTCGCGCGCGTAGCCAAAGCGACCCTCAAAGAGCTTCTCGTGCTCCTCGCGCCGGGGTGGCCGGTTGACGAGCGCGCGCACCGCCGCGGCGACGGCGACCCCGCCGGGCTGCTCCCGCCATTGCGCCCAGAACTTGCGCGGGGTGGCAGTCGTGCCGTAGCGGGCCTCGTTCTTGTTCACGGCCAACAGGAGCTGCGCGTAGGTGAACACCCGCGGGATCTCGCCGGGCTCCTGGTTGCGGAGGTGCTGCTTGATGGCCTCGGCGAGGGAATCCTTCTCGTCGGGCCGCTTGCACTCGATGACCACAAAAGGGATGCCGTTGACGTAGAGCACCAGGTCGGGCCGGCGCACGTCCTTGGCGCTGCCGGTGCGGGTGAACTCCACCTCCGCAGCGACGTGAAAGACGTTGTTGGTCGGCTCTGCCCAGTCCACGTAGCGCAGGGAGAACGCGCGGGTCTGGCCGTCCACGTTCTGGTCCAGGCTCTTGCCGAGGCTCAGGAGATCGTAAACGCGCTCGCTGGTCCGCACCGGGCCGTCGTCGGCGGGCACGTCACGCAGGGTGGCGATGGCCTCGCGCAGGGCGTCGTCGGTGAACGGGCGTTCCTCGCCGCGGAAACGCACGCGGTTGAGCCGGCGAAGTTGGGTTTCGAGGATGCCTTCGAGCAGGACGTTGCCCAGCCGGCCGCGGCGCTCGGCGTGGAGTTCCTGCGGGCGCAGGTAGGACCAACCCATCGTCTGGAGCACCTGGATAGCCGGGATCTGCGAGATGTCTGCCTCCAAGAAGGAAGGCGGGGTGGAATGTTCGCTCATCGCACGTCCTCCAAAATTTTCTCGTGGAGTAGCCCATAATGCCTGCCCCAACGATGGGAGCGTCCGATCCAGCGCATGGCGCATTTGTTCCAATCGGGCCAAGCGGCCAACATCTGCTCGCGCGTGACCCCGACCTCCTGCCAAATTTGGCGGGCTGCCTCCCGGTCCTTCGTCAACATACGGTAGGCACGGGTGCGCGCCCCTTCGGCAGCAATTGCGAACATCGGTGGCACGTCAATGTCCAGGGCCTCCGGTTCAGCCGTCGGGGACTTTCCCGCCGCGAGTCGGTCGGCCAATTCGGCGACGTGGATTGCGGCGTAGTAGGCCGTCAAGGCAGCTTGGAAATTTTCCTCGGAGCCGAACGGTTCCGTCAGCCAGGGCCAGCGTTGCACTGATCCGGTGAGGAATCTCCAAGCCGTCGAGCAGTTGTGGGCGAGTGCCTCAGGCCACCCAAACAGATTGTGACTCTGGTAAACGGGTTGGGATTCACCCCGGGAGGGCTGTTCGACGCGGCTGCGTGCGAGTTGCACCGCCAACCCGAGTTGATCCGTTTCCAGGCACAACGCCCCGTGCCAGGCTTGGTAAACGAACGCCGCCGCCTCCGGCATATTGATAACGATCACGTAGCCGTTTCGATTCCAATCCTTGCGGCTCAGAATGTCATCGAGAACACCCGTCTGGTTACTGAACCGGGAATTGGTGGATTCGACGCCCGCCAGGGCCATCGCGATGAGCGGCATGAACACGTCCACCCCACTTTTGGTGAAGGCGCATAATTCCGCCTCTTCGCTTGGTAAGCCTTCGCGCTCTACCTTTTCCCGCCAAACCTGCAACGGAGCGGCGAGGGTTGGCCGCACTTGGTTCATCAGCCGCCGCCACGCCACCACGTCATTGCGCCGGGCAATCTCCAGGGCCTCCCGGTAAAGCTGCGCTGGGTCTGCCACCACGTTGACGGCTTGAGCAACCACCTCCGCGGAAGTTTTGGTGTCCGCGGCCGGGAGCACCGTGGCACCACCGGCAAACGGGTTCGGCCCGAGCGGCGGCTTGGGCAGGGAGACGACCTTGTGCAACCGCTTGAGCAGCTCCTCGAACTGCTCTTCATACCCCGGTCTGTCCCGCAGGTCCGCGTGGAAGCGGGTTGAAACCGAGGTCGGCTTCCGGTCCCCGGAGCGCATGACCGGGATGAACTTGCGCGTTTCCAACTGGCGCACCAGTTCCCCCGTGACCACCATCGCTTCATAACCGACCCCGCCCGTGCCCTCGTCCGCCTTTTTGACGTAGGTCTCCGTGCAGATCATCAGCACGCGGTCGGCCTCGCGCACGGAGCGTTCCATGAACTTCGGCAGGTCGTCGCCGTATTCGAGTTCCCATTGGTCCAGGATCACGTCCACGCCATTGTCCCGCAGGCGCACGGCGAGTTTGCCGACCCACTGCTTATGCTCCGGCGAGTCGTGGGAGTAGGAGATGAATACCCGCGGCGCTGGCGGCGCGGACTCGGGAGCAGCGGCGGCAGCGACCTCGGGCGTGGTGGAGGGGGCGGGGGTCATATCGAGTAATCCGGTGGGGCCAAGCTCCAGAAGGGTTCCTGCCGCCAGTCCGCCGGGAAGCCCATCGCCGCCGGGTCCACGAAGGGGTGATCCTCCAGGAGCCGACCCAACCGGGCGTGCCAGCCGGTGCCGGGGGCGATGCGCTGGAGCAGTTCGTTGATGGCCACAGCCAGCGCGTAGAAGCGGTCGTTGGCCTTGAGGAAGCCCGCGTGCTTCTTGGCGATGACGGGCTTGATGGCGAACTTGCGGTTCCACACCCGCGCGTGGTGGGCGCAGAGGTTGCGCAGGTGCGTCAGGGCGTGCAGCCAACTGCGCAACACCTGTTCGTCCACCCGGAAGGGCGCCGCGATGGCCTTGCGCTCGGCGGCCACCCGCAGGTGCTCGAACATTTGCGACCAGGCCCCGAGCGTCAGCAGCTCGCCGACCATCCACGCTGGGGGCAGGTGCGGGTCGGTGTAGGTCGCGTAGTAATGGCGCACGAAGTCCTCGTTGTGGTCCTTGGCGGGCGTCTTGGTCGTCGCCCCGGCCGGGATGTGCAGATCGCGTTCGAGCCGGTCGAGCAGGCCGCCGTGGCGCAGGGCGGGGGCGAAGTGGCCGCCGTCCATGAACCAGTGGGCGCCGTGGCGCGTGCTCATGGCGTTGACGATGACGCTGCGGGCGGCCACCTCGATGCGCTCGACGGCGTCCATCGCCAACAGCCGGAGTTCCCGGTCGAAGCGGTAGAGGTTGAGGATGTCCTCGAAGGCGGCCCCGGCCTTGAAGGGCTTATCCGGCAACACGTCGTGGTGCTGGAGCGGCAGGGCGTAGGCCGAGAGCCGGTAGTAGCCGATGAAGCGCAGGTAATGCTCCGCGCGTGCCTGGTCGGGCACCAGCAAGCCGCGGGACCGGAGCCGCTCGACCTGCGCCGGGATGGACAACGGGGGCTTGGCGAACTTCACGGCCAGCGCCGGCCTCCTACCCGGAAAATAAAGCACCCGCCCTGGTGCGCAGTGCCGGTGAAGGCCCGAGGCGTGGCGGGTTTATTAGTATGAATTAGTAATACTTTCGATACCGACGCAAGGGATTTTGTGTCCCATTGTGCCCTTTTGTGGCCCTTTGGGGAACACGGCCGACTGGGTTTGTGTCCCCAACCGAACGAGGGTGTCTCCTGGGGGCACAAGGGTTTAGCCCCGATGTCCCCGGCTGGAGTGACGATGTTCCTCCGCACGGCAAGCGGCGCGGGGGAGTTGGCGCGGCCCTTCATGGTTGAACCCGGATCTTGCCGGTGAGCAGACGCTGCATGAGGCCGCGTTTCTGAACGGCGAGGGCATCCCGCTGGCGACGCAGCAGGGCCACTTCCCGGTCACAGGTGTCTAGCACGCGGGCGATGGCGCGCTGTTCGGCCACGTCGTCCGGGAGGGTGACGTGAATGACGGAAAAGGCGTCGAACTTCAGGTTCAGCGTGTCGTCCACCAAGCCTTGGGAGTAGCGGTGAAACCGGGAAACGACGCGCGGCAGCTTGAAGAGGTGCGCGGCGAAGCGGCCGTCCACCTTTGGGCCGGGCGTGCAGACCGTATAGGCGGGGGAGATGATGCCTTCGAGGGCGGACAACGCCGAGACGCCCTGCCACATCCGCATGGTGTTGTAGCCGATGTCGCCGGGGGCGATGCGGAGGTAAAGCGACTTGTCGGCGTTGGAGGTGTCGCGCTTGGCGAGGTCGTCGCGCGGGATGACGCCGCGGGTGCCGGTGATGGAGAGCAGCGGCAGGCCGGAGCGCCCGCGTTCGGAGCGTTCGGTGAACAGGTGGCCAAGCCGGGTTTCCACCCACGAAGCGGAGAAGCCCGGCAGCCGGCGGCGGCCGGTGAGGAGCCATTGCATGAGGGCACGCTTGCGGCGGGTCTTGGCCAGAAGCAGCACCTCCGTCCGTTCTAACGCGCGGTCCCACGCGCTGAGAATGCGAGCTATCTGACGTTGTTCAAGCAACGGTGGTGTTAATACCTCAAGCTCAAGAAGCGCCGGCTTTGAAATGTTCTTCATGCTCCCGCTGGTGCCGGTCGCCAGCCGAATCATCTGTCTGCGGACGCGAGGTGATTGTAGAACTTGAGATAGCCACAAAGGTTCCATCTCCGTGCCTTCGCGATAAACCGTTTGCCAAAGTTTATCCGAGAGAAAAAGCGTTGGATAATCCCTTTGGATGTATGCGTTTTCACCAACCAGTAAAGGAGTATTGCTACGGCTAATGATTATCTTGCCCCGACTTGGATTCACGTCGGCTCGTGTATGCTCAGTCGCCCAAATCTTTTTATTTTCCTGCGGGTAAAATTTACCTCCTGAGACGGCACTAACCTTGAGCACTCCAAGGTCGGCGCTGGTCGCTCGTTCATCATCGGCGTTTACGCTGACCCCTGCTTCGAGTTCAGCGATGAAATCACCGAGGGGACGAAAATTCCAACCGTCGGGCGCGTTCATACCCCAAGCTCCTTCAGGCACGCGGCCATTTCCCGGCGCACGTCGGCCAGTTCCGTTTCCAGCCCCTCAATTTCGCCCTGCACCGCCGCGAGGTCGATTTCGCCCTCCTCCTCGAAGGTGTCCACGTAACGGGGGATGTTCAGGTTGAAGTCGTTCTCGGCGATCTCCGCCACCGTGGCGCGGTGGGCGAACTTCGGCTCGCCCTCGAAATTGCGGTGCGCCGCCACGATGCGGGCCACGTCCGACTCGCGCAGCCGGCTCTGGTTCTTGCCCTCCTCGTAGCCGCGGGAGGCGTCCACGAAGAGCACGTCGCCGCCGCGGGTTTTGGCCTTGTTGAAGAGCAGGATGGCCGCCGGGATGCCCGTGCCGAAGAACAGCGTGGCGGGCAAGCCGATGACGGCTTCCAGCAGGTTCTCCTCCACCATGCGCCGGCGGATCTTGCCCTCGGCCGCCCCGCGGAAGAGCACGCCGTGGGGCACGACGACCCCGACCCGGCCCCGGCCCGCGGTGGCCGTCTCGACCATGTGCGAGATGAAGCCCCAGTCGCCCCGCCCGCGCGGGGGCACACCGCGGCGGAAGCGGCCGAAGGGGTCGTGCAGGGCTTCCTCGTAGCCCCACTTTTCCAGGGAGAACGGCGGGTTGGCGGCCACCACGTCAAAGCGCATCAGGGCGCGGTCGCCGGCCAGCAGCTTGGGGTTGCGCATGGTGTCGCCCCACTCGATGCGCGCGCCGTCCATGCCGTGGAGGAACATATTCATGCGGCAGAGCGCCCAGGTGGAGCCGTTGGACTCCTGGCCGAAGAGGGCGAAGTCCCGGCTGCCGACCTCGTTGCCCAAGCGGATGAGCAGGGAGCCGGAGCCGCAGGCCGGGTCGCAGATCGTCTCCCCCGGCTGCGGGGCGAGCAGGCGGGCCAGCAGGCGGGAAACCTGCCGGGGGGTGTAGAATTCGCCGGCCTTCTTGCCGGCGTCGGAGGCGAAGCGCTCGATGAGGTATTCGTAGGTGTTGCCGATGATGTCCTCGTCGCCGACGCGGGAGGGGCGCAGGTCGAGCTTCGGGTCGTTGAAGTCCTCGAAGAGGTGGCGGAGCCGGGCGTTGCGGTCGCGGGTCTGACCGAGTTTGGTTTCGGAGTTGAAGTCGGTGACGGTGAGGACGTTTTCGAGCTTGGCCTTGTTGGCCTCCTCAATGGCTTCCAGGGCCATGTTGATGCGCTCGCCGACGTTGGGCTCGTTGCGCTGGAGGTAGAGGGAATCGAAGTCGCCGTCCGCGGGCATGATGAACCGCTCCCGGGAAAGCCGGCGGGCGACGCGCTCCTGGTCGCCATTGTATTCGGTGAGGAGCCGGGCGCGGTGGTCTTTCCAAACGTCGGAGAGGTATTTCCAGAACAGGAAAACGAGGACGTAGTTTTTGTATTCGGAGGGGTCCACGACGCCGCGGAAGGTGTCGCAGGCACGCCAGGCGACGGCGTTGATGTGGGCTTGCTTGACGGGGGAGGTGGTCATCGGGGAAGGGAGGTTACAGGGAGGGGAGCAAGGGGGATTCGAGGAAGAG